>JAGVTM010000391.1 GCA_019136785.1 Chloroflexota bacterium
ATCCGGCCTCATCTCCCGCACAAAAGCAATCACATGCGCCAACGTCGGGTAATTCCGCAACTGCAAATCATCGCGTCGCGGAATATCAAACGTGGTGCGAATGGCGGCAAACGTTTCCGCCTGCTTCACCGTATCCACGCCCAAATCCGCTTCCAGGTCGAGGTCCAGTTCCAACATATCCGTCGGATACCCCGTCTGCTCCGCCACAATTGCCAGCACCTTTTCCGCAACCGGATCGCCGCCATCAGGCGCCGCCACAACGACCGCCGCTCCCTCCTCATACCTCATACCTCCTCCCTCATACCTCAGATCGGGCCTCATCTCCCGCACAAACCCAATCACCTTTTCCAGCGTCGGGTAGTCGCGTAGCTGCAAGTCATCGCGGCGGGGGATGTTAAACGTGGCGCGAATGGCGGCAAACGTTTCCGCCTGCTTCACCGTGTCCACGCCCAGGTCAGCTTCCAGGTCGAGATCCAGGTCGAGCATGTCAGTGGGATAACCCGTCTGCTCGGCCACAATGGCTAACACCTGCGCTGCAATCGGGTCGCCGCCATCCGTTGACGCCGCAACGACCGCAACGGGGGCAGCAGCCGCAGCCGTCGCTGCGGGCGCAGCGGGCGGCGTCTCCACACGCACCGGGACAACCGGTTCAGGCGCGGGTTTAATTTCGGGCGCGGGCGCCGGAATGACGGCGGGCGCAACCGGCGCTGCCGGCACAGGCGCAGCCACAACGACCGCTGCCCCTTCCTCATACCTCATACCTCCTACCTCATACCTCCTCCCTTCTTCCTTTGTTTCCATCCGCGCCGGACGGTCAACGGGCACAAACCCGTCCGTCACCAGGGCGCGTACAGTTGGTCCCGTGCCATACTGCCAGCGATTGGGCGCCGGCGGGCGCAGCGGCGCGCCCTGCGCCTTAATGCGCAGCACCCGCTTTTCCACTTCCGTTTCCGCCCAATCGTAGCCACTGATGTCTGCCAGCCAGTGGTCATAAAGCGCCGGGTTGTCAATGCGGTTGAGATGCCCCGGAATGTGGCGCGTCAGTGTCATGGCGATTTGCGAGCCAAAACCCGCCGCCAGATGCAGCGCGTACTTGACCGGGTAACGTCCGCCGCGGCTCAGATTCAGCGGCCCCAGTTCGGGGTCTATTTCTTTGAAGTTGGGCACAGGCGGCACAATACCGTATTCCAGGATTTTGACGGCGATCACGTCCTCAATGCCCACGCCCATAGGATGTCCCGTGAATCCTTTGGTGTTGGCGATGATGATTTCGCTGGCTGTTTCGCCAAAGGTCTCCCGTAAAGCCACCACTTCCGCCGCCGCGCTGCCGCCGCGGGCGGGCGTGTACGTTTCGTGGGACATAAACACCATTTGCGGGGCTATGGCGTAGCGGTTCAAGCCAAAGCGACGTTCGGCGGAAGTGACCAGGTTGTTCATGATCTGGCTGATATGGTCTACGTCCAGGCGCGTGCCGTGGAAGGCGCTGTTATTGGTTTCGCTGCCCAGCAGTTCCACCATGCCCCGCATTCCCCGTTCGCGCACGGCGTCTTCGCTTTCCACCACCAGGGCGCAGGCGCCCATGCCCATAATGGTACCGTGGCGGCGTCTGTCAAACGGCAGCGCCGCTTCTTCCAGGCGGTCTTCGGTGGTGGCCGCGCCTACGCCCAGGAAGCCCGCCCCCACCCATTCCATCATATTATCGCTGGTCACGTCGTCCGCGCCGATGACGACCACGCGGCGGCAGCGGCCCGTGCGAATCCAATCTTCAGCGATGCTGATGGCTTGCGCAGTGGAAGCGCAGGCGGCATTGACCTGCGTGTTAGGCCCGCGCGCGCCGATGTATTGGGCAAACTGGCTGTGTCCCATGGACAGAATGCGGAACAGGAAGCGGCGGTCAAAGACGTAAGGTTCGCGTTCCAGTTCCTGGCGTAGCTGGTGAATGCGGCGCTGGATTTCCTGGGCTGTGCCCGCAGCGACCGCAGCGCCCGCTGCGACCGCAGCGCCCGCTGCGGCGGCATCTGCCGTATACAGCCGCAAATCTTCCAACATTTCCAACTGCGCCAGCCGGTTTTCATACCGGTGATAGCGCGTCATCTCGTCCGCAAAGCGGTCGCCGCCGGGGAAAGCGCTGGCAAAAATCACGCCCGTATCGTCCCGCAAATTTGCCGGCAGCATCCAGCGGTCGGGCAAGAACTTACCCGTCGTTGTTCGCTTATACGTCATGGCCATAGGGATGCCCGCCTCGCGCAGCGCGTCCAGCCCGGCCGCCATTGCCAGTTGCGACGTAATATCCAGCGCTTCGATGAGCTTTGCCGGCACGCCATACTCCTCCTCCAGGTCAAAAGAGCCGGGGCGCCCCGCCAGCTTAATCACGTCGTTCGTGTCGTCAATGGTAGCAAAACTGCCGCCGCCCTCTTCTGACTTCACCAGGCGCACCACGCGCTTGGCTACCATCATCTTGCGGAACCGCTCTGGAATCAAGTCTACAAACTGCTCCCCGCGCAAAATACGGGCGGCGTTTTGCGGATCCATCACCGATTTTTCCGCCCCAGGCAGCCCCAGCCCCGTGCCGCTGATGACCACCGAGCCGGTCGGCGGCAGATTGCGGTCATAGACAGGCGGTTGGGACGCCGCGCTCTGCTGCGCCGCGCTCTGTTGCGCCGTAGCCTGCTGTCCACTGACGGCTTGCAGTGCTTGCACCAGCAGTTGGCTCAGGTCAGCTAAAGCCGGCGACGGCGCGGGTGCGGGCGCGGGCGCTTGTGCAGACGCGGCAGGTCGCGCTGTGCCATTGGTAGGCGAAATAATGGATTGTGTTTTCATCATAGGTTGCTCTGTTTGGGCAGCGGCAGGCAGTTGGGCGCTCGCGCCATCATAAGATGGCGCATCATCATAAGATGGCGCACCATCATAAGATGGCGCGCCGTAGCCGGCGGCGTATAGACCGCAAAGGGCTTGATTGAAAGTGGCTAACTCGCCCGTTTTGGGATGGTTGGTGATCAGGGCGGTCACGTCTGGCTTGTCCGCCAGCACGTCCACCACGAAACCGCGCAAAGCCCGCTTGGGCCCCACTTCCACAAAGGCGCGCGCGCCCGCGTTGTACAATGTATGCAGCCCTTTCACCCATTGCACAGGCGAAGCAATCTGCCGCTGTAAAATATCTTTGATAGATTCAATGTTGCCGGTGGGGTAAAACTCGCCCGTGACGTTGGTCACGATGGGCAGGGTAGGCAGGCTGACGCGCAGGCGGTTCAACACCTGGCGCAGCGGCGCGCTGGCCGGCGCCACAATCTTCGTGTGGAAGGCGTGGCTGACAGGGATGTGGCTGGCTTTGTACCCTTTAGCCGTGAAGGCGGCTACTGCCTTGTCTACAGCCTCGCTGGTCCCGCCAAAGACGCACTGACTGTTGCTGTTGATGTTGGCGGGAATGACGTACCCGTCAATTTCTTTCAGCGTCGCTTCCACCACGTCCAGCGGCGCCAGCACAAAAGCCATTTTGCCGTTGTCTTCTACGCTGATGCGCGCCATTTCGCTGCCACGGGCGGCGGCAGCTTCCAGGTTGTCCTCGAACGGCATAATGCCGGCAGCCATCAACGCCGCATACTCCCCTAACGAATGCCCCATCACCATATCCGGCTCAAAGCCATACATTTGCAGCAGCCGCAGCAGCGCCGCATCCAGCGTCAACACCGCCGGCTGCGTGATTGCCGTTTGCATCAGGTCAAACTCCGCCTTCATCAGGGCGCTGGCGTCGCTGTCCACAAAGATATACTCCGTCAGCCGTTTACCCAAAATGGGCGTCATCACCCGATCCGCTTCCTGGAAAACCTGCGCCACGATAGGCGACGCCTGCGCCAGGTCGCGCCCCATGTTTACGTATTGGCTGCCCTGACCGGGGAAGAGAAAGGCGATCTTACCTTTGGGCGCGCCGCTGCCGCGGAAGATGCCTTGCGGTTCCAGCGCCTTCCAGGCTTGCGGATTGTCGAAACTCATAATTTTCTGCGCCTTTTGCAGGCGGGCCAGCAGTTCGTCGCGGTCGCCAAAATCAATCACCAGTCGCTCGCGGGCGCGAATCGTTTCTGCTTCAGGCAGCGCCAGTGGCGGCGTCCAGCCTGCTTCCACCCGCTGCATGGTTTCTGCCAGCCGCTCCTGCAATTGCGGCGCGCTGTCTGCCCCCAAAGCCAGGATACCCCGCAGCGGTAGCTGCGGCGGCAGCGGTCGCTGCGGCGGCAGCGGTCGCTGCGGCGGCAGCGGTCGCTGCGCGGCAGCAGGCGTTTGCGCCGCCGTTCCCATCTGCGCCGCCAGTTTCTGTGCGGGGCGCGTTAACAGGCCCGGCACGTGTTCTTCCAGCACAATGTGGAAGTTCGTGCCGCCAAAGCCGTAGGCGCTGACGCCGCAGCGGCGGGGATCGCCGTTGCGCGTGTTCCAGGGTTGGGCTTCGTGGTTGAGGAAAAATGGGGAGTTCGTGAAGTCAATGCTGGGGTTGGGCGTGCGCGCATTCAGCGTGGGCGGCAGGATTTTGTGGTAGACGGCGAGGGTGGCTTTCAGCAGCCCGGCCGCGCCCGCGCCCGCCTTCAGGTGACCGATGTTGCTCTTGGCGGAGCCGAGGGCGATGCTGCCGCGCGGCGCGTCGCCAAAAACGGCTTGCATGCTTTCCACTTCCACCACGTCGCCCACGCGGGTGCTGGTGCCGTGCGCTTCGACCAGGGTGGCGGTGGCCGGGTCAATGCCGGCATGTTCCCACGCTCGCGCAATTGCCAGCCGCTGCCCGATGGGATTGGGCGCCGTAATGCCTTTCCCTTTGCCGTCGCTGGCTCCCCCTACGCCGCGAATGACCGCGTAAATGCGGTCGCCGTCCCGTTCCGCGTCCGCCAGTCGCTTCAGTAAAAAGGCGGCCGCCCCTTCGCCCATCACAAAACCGTCCGCCCCGTCGCCAAAGGGCCGGGTGCCCGTGGCGCTCAGCGCCCCGATTTTGCAGAACTTGACGAAGCTGGAAATGTCCATATTGCGATCCACGCCGCCCGTGATCACCGCGTCTACTTTGTGTTCGACCAGCAGTTGGATAGCCGCTTCCACCGCCGCAAAGCTAGAAGCGCAGGCGGCGTCCGTAATAAAGTTCGGGCCGCGCAAATTCAGCACGTTGGCGACCCGCCCGGAGATGATGTTGGGCAGTTCGCCGGGCATGGTATCTTCGGTGATGGGCGGGATGATCTCCTGAATGGCGGATTGCCAGTCATGCAAAATCTCTTGCCGTGTGTCCCCCGGCAGGCGATTGAATGCCCCCACCGATTCCAGCACTTCGGCGTATTCCGGCAGCACAATGCGGGCGCGCGTAAAGAAAACGCGCTCGCCGCCCATGGCTGTGCCCAGCACCACCGCCGTCCGCTCCGTATCCAGCGGGCGTTCGGGATAGCCATAATCTGCCAGGGCGTCGGCGGCAATGGTCACCGCCCACTGCTGCCCTTCGTCCATAGCCGCGGCTACCTTTGGCGGCATGCGGAAACGTTTCCAGTCGAAAGCAAACCCGCGCACCCAGCCGCCGATTTTGCTGTACGTTTTGTCCGGCGCGTTGGGGTCGGGGTCGTAATAATGGTTAATGCTCCAGCGATTTGCCGGCACTTCGCCAATGCTGTACCGTTTCTGGATAATGTTATCCCAGAAGGCCGTCACGCTAAGGGCGTCAGGCATGATTGCGCCCATCCCGACGATAGCCACCGCTTTGTCAGCAGACTGGTTCATTAGAATCTCTCCCATTGCCCATGATGGGCAGTTCAGGCGAATGCTTTATTCAGTTGTTGTGCTGCAAAATCCATATCGTCAATGAGGCCAGTTTGGGATTGGTAAATTGCCGGCAGATTCAACGACTGCGCCAGGTCAGGGTCGCTTTGCCCCGCGCCAATAGCCCAGCGCAGCCCATCCGCCGCCACCTCCAACGCTGCTTCCCGCGCATGAATGCGCGCCAACGCCTGGCGTGTGGGCACGTCCAGCTTAATCGCTTCTGTGGGCTTTTGCGTAACCCGCTCCGCAAAGATGGCTGCCGTTTCCGCGTAAGCCACCAGTTCCCCCAGCCGGAACAACACGTGCTGGTTGCGTGTCAACCGGTCCAGGCGGCAGCGTTCCATAATCGTCGCCAGCGCTCGCAGCGCCAACGCCGCCGTGTTTGCTCCATTTTGCGGTTCGCGCACGTGCAGCCCTTCCAGCCGCGCCGCCCAATCGTTGTAATACGCGCCGCGCGTCTTCAAATGCAGTTGCCAGCGGTCGCGCGCCATCGTCCATTCCATAATTTCCGACGTGCCTTCATAAATGGTCGTAATGCGCACATCCCGCTTAATCTTTTCCACAAAGTATTCTTTCGTATAGCCATATCCCCCATGCGCCTGAATCGCATCTTCCGCGGCTTTATTCCCCGCTTCCGTAGCCATATACTTGGCCACCGCTCCCTCCGTCGCCAGCCCCTCTTCACCGCTGTCCAACCGTTCCGCCACCCATTCAATATAGGTGCGCGCCGCCTCCAGGCGGGCGGCGTTGGGCACAATCAGCTTATGTGTATACCCTTGCTTCTGGCTCAACGGCGCGCCCCCTTGAATGCGCTCTTGCGAGTAGCGAATAGCCCGCCGCAGCGCTTCCCAGCCCGCGCCCAGTCCAAACGCCCCCACCATCAGCCGTGTATAGCCAAACACCGCCTGCGCCTGCGCCAATCCTTTGCCCTCTTCCAATCCGATCAACCGGTCGGCGGGCACATACACGTCATCCAGAAACAAAGCCGCCGTATTGCTGGCGCGAATGCCATGCTTATCTTCCGGCTTGCCATGCGTAAAACCCGGCGCATCCTTTTCCACTACAAACCAGGACGGGCCCCCCGGCGCCAGCGCCAGAATAGAATACAGATCCGCCACACCGCCGTTGCTGATCCACTGCTTCCGCCCGCTGATCTTATAACCAGTGATGCTGCCATTCTCGTGCACAGGCTCCGCCTTCGTCGTCAGCGCCGCCAGGTCGCTGCCCGCTTGCGGCTCCGTCGCTCCATAAGCCATCAACAGCGCCTCATCCGCCACCCGTCCCATCCACAGCGCCTTTTGCTCTGGCGTCGCCCCCACCGTAATCGGGTCGGAGCCGAGGAAGGTAGCCAGCACACCCGTGGCCACCCCCAAGTCGGCGGCGGCGATCAGCTCTGAAATACGATAAATGTCATACGCCCCGCCATCCAACCCCCCATACTCTTCGGGGATGAACAGCAGGTGCAGACCTAAATTGTTGGGATCGTACAACTCTTGCAGAACTTCGAGGGGAAATTCGTCTTTGTAATCCAGTTCCAGCAGATACTCTTGCGTCAGTTTACGCTCGGCATACTTCTTAAGCGTATCCAACACCATATCTCGCGTTTCTTTATCCAATCCGGGCATGGTATTCTCCTTCAAAACGCACAGGGATATTCAATTGTTGTGCACACCCCTTATTGTAGTTTAGAGAAGAACCCACTCAGAGTGACAAACGTCACGCGATTGATAGGAGAAAATAATCACACGCAAAACACCGTAAAACGATTTTCCAAAATCGTTCCACATCCCCCCGCCCCTACTTCCCCCGCCAGCACCGTAGGGCGGGTTGTTAACCCGCCCCTACTTCCCCCGCCAGCGCCGTAGAGCAGGTTGGCAACCCGCCCCCTGACTGGCTCGCACCTGGATATCTTCCACCCCGCTATCCAGCGTCAGGACGACGGCCACTTTCGCGCTGGCCGCCAGTTTCGGACCAAATGGTGCGACCAGCGCGGTTACCACTGCCCGTATTTGTCCTGGCTGGACGCTCTCGCCGTCACCCATCCCCAACAATGTATTCCTTTGAGACATTTGCACACACTCCTTCCTGTGTTTTGGATTCTACCGCATCGGTAGTACCCGACAAATGTCTCAATTTGTGGTACCATGGCGTTTGTGCGATGATAGGCGTATGAACGAATCAAGCGTGGCATCCCTGGCCCAGACACTATTCGACATCGGCGCCATCCAGTTTGGCGATTTTGTCCTGCACAGCGGGCAGCGCTCCCCCGTTTACCTGGACTTACGCCTGCTCGTCTCCTTCCCCGCCGCCCTGCGCCAGGTCGCCCAGGCTTACACGCAAATCTTGCAAACGCTGTCCTTCGACCTGCTCGCTGCCTACCCCTACGCCGCCCTCCCCATTGGCACCGCCATTGCCCTGGAAATGAACGCCCCCCTGATCTACCCCCGCAAAGAACAAAAAGCGTATGGCACAGGCAAACGCATTGAAGGGCAGTGGCAGCCGGGCCAGCGCGCCGTACTGATTGAAGACCTGATAACGTCAGGCGCCAGTATCTTGCAAGCCATCGAGACCCTGCACGCCGCCGGGCTGCTGGTGCGGGACGTGGTCGTGTTGATTGATCGGGAGCAAGGCGGCCGCGCCGCCCTGCAAGCGCGCGGCTACCAACTACACGCGGTCATGACCCTGACGCAGGTGATGGGGCATGAGGTATGAGGTATGAGGTATGAGGTATGAAGGGGGAAGGGGTCAGGGGGTGAGGCCGCCGAGGCAGAGGTATTTTATTTCCAGGAAGGCGTCGAGGCCGTATTTGGATCCCTCTCGCCCCATACCCGACTCCTTTACCCCGCCAAACGGCGCTGCCGCTGTAGAAATTAGCCCTGTATTGATCCCCACCATGCCATATTCCAGCCCTTCCGCCACCCGCCAGATGCGCCCCACGTCGCGGGCGTAGAAGTAAGCTGCCAGCCCGTAAGGTGTGTCGTTGGCTTGGCGGATGGCTTCACTTTCGTCGTAAAAGCGGCACAACGGGGCCACGGGACCAAAGATTTCTTCGCGGCTGAGCGCCATGTCGGGCGTCACGTTTGCCAATACGGTCGGCTGGTAGAAAGTTCCTCCCCGTTCATGCCGCCTACCCCCTGTGAGAATGACTGCCCCGCGCGCCACCGCGTCGTTGACCAGGTGCGTCACCTTCGCCACTGCCGCTTCGTTAATTAGCGGCCCAATAACCACGTCCGGCTCCACGCCCGCGCCCACCTGCAGCCCCTGCACCGCCGCCGTATAGCGCGCTGCAAAAGCGTCATAAACGGCATCCTGCACGAAAATGCGATTGGCGCAAACGCACGTTTGCCCTGCATTCCGGTATTTGGCGGCAATCGCCCCGCTCACTGCCGCGTCCAGGTCGGCGTCGTCGAAGACGAGGAAGGGCGCGTTGCCGCCTAGTTCCAGCGACAGCTTCTTCACCGTGTCCGCGCACTGGCGCATCAGCAGCTTGCCCACTTCCGTCGAACCCGTAAAGGACAGTTTGCGCACCAGCGGGCTGCGCGTCAATTCGCCGCCCACTGTGGCGGGGTCATTGGTGGTGATGACGTTAAAGACGCCAGCGGGGAACCCGGCGCGATCCGCCAGTTCCGCCAGCGCCAGCGCGCACAGCGGCGTGTCTTCGGCGGGCTTGAGAATCACGGGACAGCCCGCCGCCAGCGCCGGCGCCACCTTGCGCGTCACCATGGCAATGGGAAAATTCCAGGGTGTGATAGCCGCCGCCACGCCCACCGGCTGCTTCAGCGTCAGGATGCGCTGCCCCGGAAACGGGCTGGGAATAACGTCCCCATAAGCGCGGCGGGCTTCTTCGGCGAACCATTCCACGAAGGAAGCCCCATACCGCACTTCGCCGCGCGCTTCTGCCAGCGGTTTGCCCTGTTCCAGCGTCAACAGCAGCGCCAGGTCTTCCAGATGCGCCAGCATCAAATCGTGCCAGCGGCGCAGCAAAGCGCCCCGTTCGGCGGCGGTGAGGCTGCGCCAGGCGGGCCAGGCGGCGTGGGCGGCGGCAATGGCTTGCCGCGTTTCCGCCGCGCCCATGTCCGGCACAGCCGCAATCGTTTGACCATTAGCCGGATTGACCACCGCAAAAGTCGCGCCGCTGCCGGCATCTCGCCACGCCCCATCTACATAAGCCTGCGTACGCAGCAGCAGCCGATCCACCAACCCAGGGGCAGAAAACGTCAAAGAGCGCATAAAGCATTCCTTCCCCCCCTGTTATCTGTTGTCTGTTGCTGTTGCCTTGCCTCTCGCCATTATACGGCGGCAAAACCAGATTCGCTACCTCGCCCTCTGCGAAACAGCAATTCTCAATTTGGAAATGAGTTGACATCTCTTGCCTCATTCCAGGTGTATTATGGCAACTTTTGTTAAGCCCAAGCTCAGTTTGGGGCGTTAGATGGGCGGAAAAAAGTCCCCGCACGGGGTGCGCAGCACCCTCGTGCGGGCTAGCGCCACAACGCATCGTGGCGAAAAAATCTAGAAAGGAAAGGCGTTTTACTTTGACCCAAGCCCCAATTGAGAATTGCTGTCTGCGAAAGCCTCCTTCCCCCTTTAGGGGGATGAAGGTCAAGGCTGGTGATTCGCCGTCCACGTGCCGTTGGCTGTGCCCCGGCAGTAGTACGGATAAGGTATTTCTATGACGGCATAGAAACTGCCGCTGGCAGCGGTAGGCGAGGTGAAACTGCCTGAAACCCTGGTGCCGTCGGCGTTCGTTTTCGAGAAGCTGCCCTGGTTAATCGCCGCGTCGTACAGATAATAAGTCGTGTAGGAAACGCCACAAGTGCCGTTCCAGTCCACCCGAATGGTGATCATGTCCACTTCCGTGCCATTCCCCACCACCAGCAAGGTAATATTGCGTCCCTGGCTGGTCAGACCTGACCAGTTGCCATCCAGCGGCGTCACAGCATCGGGCGTGGCCGTGGGCGTCGGCGTGCGACTGGGCGTAGGGGAGACCGTCGGGCTGGGGGTAATGGAGGGGGTGGGCGTGATAGAGGGGGTAGGGGTAGGCCCGGCGGGTTCTTTTATCACCACCGGCAGATAAGCCCCGCCCTCGTTCCCACCAGGGGGTTGGGTTGCCGTTGCCGTAGGCGAGGGCGTGCGGGTTGGCGTAGGCGAGGGCGTGCGCGTAGGCGTTGCCGTCCCCGTAGGCGTCCCCGTAGGCGGCGTGGGCATGGTGGCTGTCGCCGTGGGTTCCTCCCCAATGAATTGGCGCACTTCCACATCATCCACATAAGCGCCCTCTGCATATTGAACGCTCGAATCGGTTTGGAAAGCCAGCACGACCCACACCTCCGGTTCACCTGTCAGGTCGCCCAGGTTGTACACGTCTGTCAGGTCAAAGATGTGTTCGCTCCAATCATGGTCACCGGAGGCGACTTCGCCGTAGAAGTTGTTGCCATTGATCGAAGCGCCCGTAAACAGCACATCGTACCCCAATTCGCTGTTCAACCAATACATAAAGCGGAACTCTGCATCCGTGGCCTCTTCCAGGCTGAACGGCCCATAGATCATCCAGGAGCGGGCGTTGTCGGGGTATTCGCTGCCGCAGGTCAGGGCGCTGCCATCCGCGCCACCGCCCACCGCCCAGGCGCTGTAGTTGCCGGCATTCACCCGGCAATCCTTCTTCGCCCAAAAATACTCCCCATTGTTGTCGCCATCATTGTCAAACACGTTCCACTCGCCGGGAAACGCCCCCTCCACATCATCGCTGAAAATGGTCACCCACCCCGCCGGCGCATTAGCCGGCTTCGTCCAGGAGGCGAAGAACTGGCTCACCGCCGCCGGCAGCCCCCCGGCGTCGGGTTTCTCCGGTTGTGAGACGTCCGTCACAATTGGCGCTGCCTCCTTGCGGAATGTGCCGGCAAACTCAATGAAGCCCTCGTCCGTGAAATCAGCCTCAGCCGGCGTCCACACCGCCGTTTGCGCTTCTCCAGGGGAAAAGGAAAACAAGAGCAGCGCCAGGCAAAGACCAGGCAGCAGCGTCAGGAGCAGGCACACCTTGATGGAGGGTGGTCCCTTTGTGGGGCGAAAAAAGAACACAATCTGAGAGATACGTTTAGTAAGCATGAACTTTCTCCGGTTAGAGGGCGGCGGCGGAAGACGCCGCTGAGGGCGGCGGAAGACGCCGCTGA
>JAGVTM010000279.1 GCA_019136785.1 Chloroflexota bacterium
AATTGCCCGGCGCCAATGCCTTTTTGCCCGTTTTATGGAACCGATATGCGGTTAAAGAGAGCGTCACGATTTACTGGGGTGATACCCGTACGGTTAGTTACTGGAGCAAATCATGTCTCGCATTGTCGTTTTTTTGATCGGATTGGCGTGTGTGCCGGCATTCACTGCCTGCCAGCCAACCCTGGAACTACCCGTCTCCCCGCCAGTCGAGGAAACAGCTATGTCCCATGACGCCTTGACCGCCCTGCCTGTGCCGCTGTTAGCCGCCAATGCCCCGCCTGCCGCGGGCTACACCTACCAGCAGGCGGATGGCAACCGGTACGTTGCCGGCAAAGGACGCCTGCCACAGACGCCGCCGCTGGACATCCCCCTGGCAGGCGCGCCGCAGTGGGTAGCCGCAGCGGCCGTTCAGGAAGGAAGCGTGTGGGCAGTCGTATTGGCAAATGGGCAAACGCAAGGGTTCTACGTCCACGACGGTCAGGCGACGCCGCTGCCGCTGGCTCCAGCCACGGTGAATGTGCCGCCTATGCTGCTGGTGCAGCGCGGCGAAGCGCGCCTGATGGTACCGCCCACCGGTCGTCACGGGGACGCCCATCCGGTAATCATAGACCAGGCGGAAGGCATCTGGGCTTTTATTTACGCCGACGGCAGATTGAGCGTGATGCAGCAGACCGAACCAATAGTGCCCGAAGCCTTAGCCGTGAACGCGCTGCCCGATGCCCGCATTCTGGTGGACGAACGGCAGCGACTGCTGCTGCTGACGGATCCCAGCAGCCGGTATGCCCACGCTGTTTTAGGGGATGCGTTAGAAGCGACCAGCATCACGCTGCTGGACACGCGCCCGGAAACCAGCGTGAGCAGCCTTATCTATGCGCCTGAACCATTCGTCATTGAAGGCATCGCCCCCATCTGGACAGACCTGGATGGGGATGGACAGCGGGAGATCATCGTCACTCAGTCCAGCAGCGACAGCGGGGCGCAAATTGTGGTCTACAATGAGGCTGGGCAGCAGTTGGCTGCCGGGCCGGCAGTGGGGCAGGGGTTCCGCTGGCGGCATCAGATTGCCGTCGCCCCATTTGGGCCAAACGGAGAATTAGAGTTGGCGGCTGTGTTGACGCCGCACATTGGCGGCGTGGTGGAGTTTTATCAATGGCAGGGGGACAGATTGCACGTCGTAGCCAGCTTGCCGGGTTACATCTCACACGTCATAGGCACGCGCAACCTGGACATGGCGGCGGCAGCCGATTTTGATGGAGACGGGCGGGTAGAACTGCTGCTGCCTGCGCCCGATCTGCTGGCTTTGGGGGCCGTCCGGCATACAGCAGACGGGGCAGCAACGGTATGGACGCTGCCGCTGCCCGCGCCGCTGCAATCTAACCTGGCTGTGGTGCAGCGCCAGGACGGGGGAATTGTCGTCGGCGCCGGGTTGGCTAATGGCACATTGCGCCTATGGGAAGAGTAACAGCCAGGCAGCGGCATCAGCGGTGGATAGCGGCGGGTTTATCCGGTCTGCTGCTGCTGGCGGTGGCTACGCGCTTTTATAATCTGGCGCAGTTGCCGCCGGGCCTATGGTACGACGAGGCCTGGGCCAGCGTGCAGGCGCGCGATTTGGGGGCAAACGGCTCCTGGCCCGTCTATTTTGACGCCGATTTCGGCGGGCTGCACCCGGCCATCATTTATCTCACCTGGCTGGCGCGCCAGGTCAGCCACGATTCCCCCTGGGCCATCCGCTACGCCGCGGCGGGCGCTTCTATTCTCAGCCTGCCGCTGACATTTCTGGCGCTGCGGGCCATCTTTGAGCTAGACGGCGTGGCAAAGCAGCGGGCGGATTGGCAGGCGCTGGCGGGAACGGCAGCATTAACCCTTTCTTTCCCGACGTTGGTCTTTGCGCGGATTGGTTTTGAGGTGTATTTGCTGGCAGCGGCGGCGGCAGGGGTGTTTTATAGCCTGGCTGCTGGCCTGCGGCGACGGCGGGCGGCTTATTTTGTGCTGGCAGGGTTGGGCCTGGGGGTGGGGTTGTACTGTTATCACGCGGCTCGTTTTCTACCAATGGCTGTGACGTTGGCGCTGGCGGGCGTGGCCTGGCAGACCAGGCAGTGGCGCTGGCACGCGGCGCGGTGGGCGTTGATGGCGCTTGGCGCTGCCGTCGTTTTTTTCCCTTTGGGTCGCTATTTGTGGCAGCACAGCGATATTTTGCTGGCGCGCGCCCAGGTCGCCAGTTACAACACGCTGGGGCCAGGCGCAGATTCTGTGCCGCTGGCCCTGCTGCGCAATGTGGGACGCACGGCGGCGGGTATTGGCTTGCCTGGCTTTGGCGATGGCTTGCTGCGGCACAATTTGCCGGGGCGACCCATTTATGGGCCATTTCTGGCGCTGCTGTTCGGGATCGGAATCATTTATCTAATCCGGCGCTGGCAACAGCCGGGGATGTGGCTATTGGCAACGTGGGGGAGCGTGATGATGCTGCCGGTGGTGTTGTCGGATGGCGCGCCCACGTACACGCGGATGTGGGGGGCTATGCCGGCCTTTGCGGGCATAATCGCCGCGGGCATAGGCGCGCTGGTGGATTGGCTGCCGCGACGCCGGCAGCGCTGGCTGGCTGCCGGGCTGGCTGCCGGGTTTCTCATAACGCTTGCCGCCAACGTGTACAGCTATTTCGGCGTCTGGGCCAACGAGCCAGGCCTGTTTGACGCTTTTCAAGTGGGCGAATGGCAGGCGGCGGAACGGGCCAGGAATACAGAAGGCGTTGTCTATTTGACGCCGGATCGGGTGAACACGGCACACCCCACCTTTGATTTGCTGCTGCGCGACAGCTCCGTGCGGGCATTCAACAGCGGCGACTGCCTCATCCTGGCAGACGCCTCTCCCCAACCGGTGACTTATGTGGTGGATTTGCGGGCAGATGCCGGCATCATGGCGCAGCTAGCCGCGTTATACCCCACAGGCTACGCCGACGCGCCCATTCGTCACCAACCCAGCGGCGATCCTCTTTACGCCATTTTCGTGGTCCCGCCTGGCGCGCCATTGGCGCAGCCCACGCCGCCCACGGAGAGCCGCTTTGACGCCATTCGCCTGCGGGGTTATGAATGGTTCCCGGCTGAACCGGAGCCAGGGGACACCCTGCTGGTGACGCTGTACTGGCAAACCATGCAGCCCATCCAGGCAGATTACACCCCCTTTGTGCATCTCTATGCCGCCGGCAAAGAGAACCAACAGCCGGCCGCGCAGCATGACGCGCCGCCGTGCGCCGGCAGATACGGCACGTCACGCTGGCAGCCTGGCGAAATCATCGCCAACCAACACCGGCTGACGCTGCCTGCTGTCTCTGGTCAAACGTATGTCATAGCTGTGGGCTGGTACGCCTGGCCCTCATTGGTGCGCTTACCACTGGCAACCAATGGCCCCACCCTGCCCGATGATCGTCTGCCGCTTACTTCCATAAGCCTGAACGACTGAGCGGTTACGCCTGTCGCCGTTTTCCCGGCGGCAGAATCCCGGCCCGCCAATACCAGGCCAGCGTCTCCCTGGCGCCGTCCACAAATGGCGTGGGGCGAAAACCAAGTTCAGCCTGGGCTTTGGCGCTGGAGACGGGCCAATCCTGGAAGACGTAGTGGGCCAGGTTGTTGGCGTAAAACGGTTCGCGCCCGGTGATGCCGGCAGCGGCGGTCATCACGCGCGCCAGCAGCCGCGCCGCGGACACAGGCACAGGCAGGCGGAAGGGAGAAATGCCGGCAAGATGGCTAATGATGTCGTTGGCGGCATTGTGAGTGAGGGAATCGCCGCAAATGTTGTAGATCTCACCCGGGCGACCTGCCGACAGGGATAGTTCAATCCCCTGAGCCACATCAGGCACAAAAGCAGGGAAGGTGATGTGGCGACCGCCGTTGACTTTGATGCGCCAGCCGCGCAGCGGCTCTTCAAAAAAAAGGCGGTTAAAGGCATAGCGCCCGAAGGGGCCATAGAATGCGCCGGGGCGCAGCACAATGGCGGGCAAACCCTGGTCGCGCCAGGCAGCCAGCACGCGCTGTTCGGCGACCCGTTTGCTTTCCTGGTAGGCGTCTTGTGGCTGGCAAGGGGTGGTTTCGTCAATAACGGCGGCGGCAGACTGCCCGACGACGACGACGGTGGAGATGTGGATGAAGCGTTGGATGCCGGCAGCCGCCGCCGCGGATAGAACTGTTTCTGTGCCGATCACGTTGGTGCGCCAGAAGTCGTCCGGCTCACCCCAAAAGCGAAAATGACCCGCCGCATGAATAACCGCCTGGCAGCCCTGGCACGCCTGGGTCACAGCGGCAACGTCGGTAATGTCGCTGGCATAAGCCAGTTCCACGCCATGTTGCCGCAGCAGGCGGGTATCGCTGTTACGGCGCACCAGGGCGCGCAGTGACGCGCCTGCTTGCGCCAGTCGCGGGATCAAGTTATGACCAAGAAAGCCGGTGGCTCCCGTTATCAGGATCATATAAAGAATACCCCAGGAGGGACTCGAACCCCCAACCTACGGATTAGAAGTCCGGCGCTCTATCCTTTGAGCTACTGGGGCTAACAACTTTTGCTGCTAATTCTAATCGTTGGCGGGGTATGCGTCAACCAATCGAGACAGGCTGCCGCTTTCAATGTAAGCCAGCAGGCTGTCCAGGTCGGGCAAAACGTGCCTGGCGCACAGTTTGACGACCCAGTTGTGGGCCAGAGGGGTGACGGCGATGACGGGTTTGCCGGCATGATACGCCGTCCACATTTCAATCGCCGTGCCCATGCTGGCTTGCGGCAGATAGGCAATCACCAGATCCGCCTGGCCTGCCAGATTTGTCATTTCCAGGAAGGTCTGGCGCGCCAGTTGGTCGCCATAAGCCACGCTGTCGGGGTGCAGGGTCCAGGGGTCTGTCACTTCGACTTCAGGCAGGTGGGCAGTCAGGGTTTGGATAATGCGCGCGCGGTAAGACTGGCTGTCCAGGCCATTATCCTGCCGCGAGCCTTGCATAATGCCGGCAATAAACACACGCATAGTTGAGAGAATATCCCCCCAAATTCCCGCCGCTGGAGATGGCGGCTAATCCTCAGGCACCGGGCGGATACCCTGGAAGATGTTTCTGCCCCCAAACGTCTTCAAAATAACGTCGGCAGAACGCTGCACCCGCTCGCCTAATTCGCGGGCGCTCATGGGTTGGTTGGCATTGCCCAAGAGAATGTAAAAAACAGCGTCTACCAGGGCTGCTTGCTGGATGCGATCTACAGGCATTGACTTGATGGAGGTCTGCAAGACGTACTGGAAACCATCCACGCGCCTGACCTCGCCGGTCTTCATATCTACCACGTCAATCAGGTCTGCTTCCAGGTCCAGCGGCACGTCGCCGCTGATGGGTAGACGGGAGGACAGGTAAGCCTTCAAATCCAGTCCTGATTGTTCCCACCATTCAAAGTCAATGTAGAATCTGGTGTCTTCATTGAGCCGTGGTAAAGGCGGCAATCCTATTTTGGGTCTAGCTTGTCCAGACAAAGCTACTCCTGACTTTTAGTCCACAATCGAAAGCGCTCGTTCGCTAAAGCGACGGTTCGCTAAAGCAACGGTTCGCTAAAGCGACGGTTCAACGTGAGTGAACGATGAACGCTTTATTTTAGCACAAGATGTCCGGTCATAGAAAAGGAGCTTTCAAACCCCCACCCTGACCCTCCCCCTACAGGGGGAGGGAATCTGTTCCCCTCTCCCTAAAGGGAGCGGGCTGGGGAGTGGGTGAAAACGACGACCGGTATAGTTACCTGTCTAAAAGGGCTATTTTCGCTGCCAGCGGCTGGCGTCGAACTGCCAGTAATGGTCGCCCATGTTGCGAAAAGCGGGGTGGCGTACCAGTTCGGCAAATACAGGGCCGGGGGGCACGCGGCGCAGCATGTTGATCACACTGTAAATGGTCTTGGCGTGTACCGTATTCTGCGGATTCATCCGGGCTAACTCGGGCACGATTTCGGCCAGCAGTGACGACAACTGGCGTTGATGCGCGTCGGCGCGCCGCCACAGGGCGTCTACGGCGGCTACATAGTCCGTGCCCACAATCATCAGGTCATCGTAATCGGCCCCTATGAGGCGGCGGTCCAGGTCAAACTTGAGTTGGTTGTCTTCCACCGTAGCCAGCCGCACCCACTCGCGTTTCTCGCGGCGGCGGTCGTAGTTTACCAATAGAACGCCGGGTTCGGGACTGCGTTTCAACGTGATGTACGCGCCAACAGGGATTTGCTGTTCTTCGTACCACTCCTTGAGACCAAAAATGTAGCGACCTGGCTGCACCACCCAACCATCAAAGGTGCGGTTTGTGAACTCGTCAACGAGCTGCACGGACTGGCGCGGAGAGAGCCCCAATGGAAACAGGGGGCGCGTGTCGGCGTTAAGTGGCAAAGTGCCGGCCCACCAGTGGGGGTAAGTCAGGGTGAGGCGCACTTCGGCGGCAGGAATGGCCGGCGAACTCAGGTCAGACCATTCGTCGTCTAATTCCCGCTCCAGGTGCATCAACTGGGGGCTGAGCAGTGCGCGATCGTAGGGAATGGACTTATACACCAGGCGGCCCGGCGTTTCGCGCACACCTTCGGGTTCCATGCGACGCAGGAACCAGGCCACCTGTCCCTTGGGCGCCACTTCGTCAAAGCGGTCGTCGTGCAGCAGGCCATAGTTGAGCGAAAAGATCTGCGCTTCGCGGTTATCGCTGGGGTCCAGATCAAGGTAGGTCAGGATTTCCGCCGTGGGCAGAGGCCCGCCGTTGTTGATTTCCAGGACAGCTTCAGCCAGATGGAGGTGGCCGATGTTGATGTCCGTGAGCAGCCCCTTAACCAGCCAAAGTTTGCCCAAACGCACAAATTCGGGGTTGGCGGTGAGGACGGCGGTCAGCTTTTCCACGACAACGTCGCCATACTGGGCAAACAGATCATCCAGGTCAATGTTGTCTACGAGATCGAACAGATCGCCGTTGTCCTGGTTTAAGGTGTGGTCGGCGGTTAAGCTGGCGGCGAACTCGCGGGATTTGCCGGCAATGTCCACCGCCACGACCTCAAAGCTGCCATACTCTGGATTGTAGCCAGGGCGGACGGCAGTGACTTCGCCAGCGACAAACTTCATGGCCGGGAAGATGATTTGCTCGCCTATACGGTAGCTTTTGCGCGGCTGGTAAACGGTACGCCCGGCCAGGCGGCGCTTGACATCCTGGATTTCACTGGAGACGCGATTTTCCATGACGGCTCGCGCCAGGCCGCCGATCTCTTGCGGCTGCTCCACTTCCAGGAGGTGGTTGTATAAGAATTCAATGTCAGATTCTTGCAGGGTGAAGTTGGACACCCAGTAATCTCGCGTCTGGGTTTGGGGTTGAATCACAACTGTCTCCTCATAAAATGGCCTGACCCGTCGTCGTGTGAGCCATGCCATCCAACTGTTTGATGCCTTACCTGGTAACGAAAGTCGGCTCGCAACGAGGGATTTTAGCTTGAGGCACGGGTAAAATTATATCAATACAGGGTAAGCGACGCAAAAATGGTGATAATGTAAAGACGTTGCAATGCAACGTCTCTACGGGAAGGGTTGTTCCAGCCATTGCAAGGGGTTGACGGGGGTGTTCAGGATGCGCACGTCCCAATGGAGGTGAGGGCCTGTGGATAGACCGGTGCTGCCTACTTCGCCAATGATCTGCCCGGTGGTTACCTGGTCGCCCACGTTCACTTCCAGCTTTTGCAGGTGGTAGTCACCGGTCATGACGCCCAGACCATGATCAATGATGATGACGTTGCCGCGCACTTGCAGAGGTTGGCTGAGGACGACGATGCCGGCATTGGGCGCTAAGACTTTTGTGCCGGCATAGGTGGCAAAATCTGTACCGCTGTGGAAGCTGTCGTATGGGCCGCCGTTGTAGGAACGGGCAATGCCATAGCCGGCCGTGATTTGTGTGCCGCTAACCACCGGCTGCTGAAACAGCCCCGTCCACTGCGCCGCTGGCGTAAACTGGGTGTAGATAGAAGCCAGCAGTTCGTTTTCCGCGTTGACCAGTTCGGGGGCTAACAAACCGCTCTTGTCTTCGGATAAAGTCAATTCCTGCCGCCCGTAATCGTAATCCCCCACCTGCACCAACTGGCGGAAAGGCGTCCAGGGGCGGCTGCCGCTGCCTCCCAGTTCCAGTTCGTAGACGCCGGCCGGGGTAAATGCGCTCAGACCAATCATGGCTATGTAGCCGTCGCCCAGGGGGGCAAACCGCAGCGGCTGCCCCACAAACTGCCCGGTTGGCTCGCCTGCCAGTTGGTTCTGGACATAGAGCGAGAGGGTGCGCCCTTGTTCTGCCGGCAGCGGCCCCAACTGCACCTGCGCCCATTCCCCAGACAGGTCTTGATAGCCAGCGTCGCCGGGGAGGCGCAGCCGTTGACCCGGATAAAGCTGCGCCGGGTAGGGTAATTCATTCAAGCGGGCCAGGGCCATGGGCGGCATATTGGTTGCCGCCGCCAGCATCAGCAGGGAGTCGCCCGGCTGCACCAGGTAAAACCCACCTGTAACGGCAGCGGCGGCGGTAGAGCCTGTGCGGCTGACAATAGCCAGGCGCTTGCCGGCAATTAACGCCTGCGGATTGATCAGGTAATTGGCGGCGGCGATGTCGGCGAGGGTGGTGTTGAATGCCTCTGCCAGGGTTTCCAGAGTATCCCCCAACTGGATGACGTAGTTCGTCTGGAACGGGTCGCCGCTGGTGTCGGGAATGATTAACTCCTGCCCCACATAAAGGTAGCTGGGGTCTACCACATTATTCGCTTGCAGCAGCCGTTCCACGGACATGCCGTAGTCGTTGGCAATGCTGGTCAGGGTTTCCCCTTCCTGCACCATGTGGATTTTGGGGATGGGCGGCGCAGGCGGGGTTTCGACCGGGGCAGCCGCAGTGGGGGTTACGGCGGGCGTGACCACCTCGCTTTGCGCCAGAGCCGCGGCAGGCAACAGCAGCAGGCAGGCCAGGCCCAATACTATGAAAAGATGTTTACTCATACAACGTCTACAAATAGAAGCGGGTCGCCAGGGCGTACCCGTTCCAGAATCTGCGGAGAGGCTTCGATGACGTAGCGGGCGGCGGCGCGGGGGGCGTAGGAGAGCCGCCACGGTTTGGCCAGGACGGCGTCTACGACAATGCCGGCATCATTCACCCACACCACACCCAGGGGCATAAACACAAACAGCATGTGGATGGAACTGTGCAGACGGCTGTCTGCTTTTTCCACCAGCACCAGCCCCAGGTCTGCCGGCAGACGGCGACGAAAGGTGAAGC
Source organism: Chloroflexota bacterium (assembly GCA_019136785.1). GTDB lineage: Bacteria > Chloroflexota > Anaerolineae > Promineifilales > Promineifilaceae > JAGVTM01. The sequence continues at coordinate 9,270 of JAGVTM010000279.1, forward strand.
CACGTAGTTTGGCAACAAAGGTATCGCACCACCTGGCTTGCGCCACCAGCGTCCGGCCCGTCTGCGCGTTAACAATGCGGCGATACTTTATCATGGAGCGAGTATAAACAGAAGCGCCGCCAGGGACAACTCACCGCCCCTTAAACTCGGCGGGCCGCCGCATCAAGAAAGCCTGTACGCCTTCCTGGAAGTCGGCGCTGGCCATCAGATGGCTTTGCGCCCAGCCTTCCAACATCAGCCCGCGATCAATGTCTGCCAGGCCATCTACTACCCGCTTGGCCATGCCCACTGCCAGCGGCGCTGCCTGGGCGATTTCGGCGGCGAGTTCTTCCCCTTTGACCAGCAGGTCAGATGCCGGCACGACGCAGTTCACCAGGCCCCAACGTTCTGCCCAGGCGGCGTCAATCTGGCGACCGGTGAAGATGAGTTCCTTGGCCCGCCCGGGCCCAATCAGCCGCGTCAGGCGGGTGCTGCCGCCCACGTCTGGGATAATGCCCAGGCGCGTCTCTGGCAGCCCCAACAAACACCCTTCAGCGGCGATACGAATGTCGCAAGCCAGCGCCAGTTCCATAGCCAGCCCCAGGCAGTAGCCATGCAGCAGGGCAATGGTGGGCAGTTCCAGCCGTTCAAGCTGCGTCAAGACAGCTTGAAAATCATGGGTAATGGTGCGCATGTGCTGCGTCCAGTTGTCGCCATATTTCTGAGGCAGGGTGAGAAAGCTGCTGACGTCAATGCCCGCGCTAAAGACCTTGCCTGCCCCGCGCACCAGCACCGCCCGCACACCCGCCGCGCGGCTGGCCTGGGTAACGGCGGCGGCGAATTGTTCATACAGGGGCATATTGATAGCGTTGCGTTTGTCGGGGCGGTTTAAGACAATCTCAAAAATCGTCCCGCGTTGTTCCGTTAAGATGAGTGATTCAGTCATGTTGGATATCTACCTGCCACAAACACGCCAAAGAACGCCAGACTTTGCCGGGTTTCCCGCGCGATCTTCGCGCGCGCTCTTCGTGTCTTTGCGGTGAATGGTTACACTATTTTTCCCAACCGGGCGCCAGCATCGCTTCGGGGTTATCCCAGGCGGCGCGCGGCTGCCACGGTTTCTTGTCTTCAATGTCCAACCACTGGCTCAACAGCCAGACGGCGGCATAGGTGTAGGTAACGCCGCCGACCATCCAGGTAACCGCGCCGCCCAGGTGAAAGCTTTCCAGGGGCGTCAGGGAGAACCAGGTGTAAGCGGGCGTCGGGTAATTATACTGGGTGTGCTCCGTAAACAGGAAGAACAGGCCCATAATCTTAATGGGCAGGGCGCCGATGGCGGTGTAGGCAATGTGCGGGATACGCGGCAGGGGCGCGTGCAAACGAGGCACGGCGGCAGTGATGTGCCACCAGTACAGGGCGCCCGCGCCCGCCAGCGTCAGCAGCGACAGATCGCGCAGCCAGGGAGAGGTCAGGGCGGCCTGGTGCAGGGTGGGGTCGTACCAGACCCAGGCGCAGGCTACAAACGCCAGCAGCACGGGGCCCTTGCCCGTGACGCGACGAAATCGGGCAGTCCAATGGGCCCAACCAGTCTGGCGCGAGAGCAAACGCTGCCGCCAGGCTGCCGGCAGCCCGTACCAGATGAAGGGCAGCGGGTTGGGGATAAAGAAGAGACAGGGTATCAGGGTCAACAGAAGCAAATGCTGCGCCACACCCAGAAAGAAGAAGCGGGCAGCCAGGTAATCCAGGGGAGATACCAGGCTGATAGTTAAGAGGGTCAGGCTGGCGGCGTAGATAGAGAGCAGAAAAGGGGTGGCTAACGCTTGCAGGGGGTGGGTGTCTGCCGGCAGTCTCCGCAACAGCAACCAACCGCGGAGGTAGAAAATGCCGGCAGCCAGCACAAACAAAAGCAAGAGGGGGCGAAAATGCCAGGGCAGCGTGAACAGATCATCGCTCATGCCCTTAAGTGTATCAAAGTTGGCATCTCTGATGCCAGTTTAGCCAGACAGGCTCCTTCGAAAATAGCGTATCGTAGGGCGGGTTGGCAACCCGCCCATGCTTCAAAAACAGTCTCACGCGGAGACGCGGAGAACGCAGAGAAAAAATTCGTTAAATTCGTGGCAAAATTTTCATTGATGACGGTGCGCTGCGGCTCATGTTGTCTCCGCAGTTCTTATTGCCGGCAGCGGCCTGACACGCATCATCGCCAGCCAGGCCAGCGCCATGAAGACCATGCTAAATGGGTAGAGCCAGCGGTACTGGTCGCCCAAAACATCCACCACCACGCCTCCCAGGGTTGGGCCTAACACTGCCGCTAATTGAGAAGAAAAGTAGTACAGACCCGTGTACGCTCCAATCTTGCGCTCATCCCCATAATCATAAACCAGCGGCAGGCTGTTCACGTTCACCAACGCCCAAAACGTACCTGCCAGTACCAGCACTAGCACGAACGTCAGTTCCGCCTGAATCAACCAGTAACTCACGGCAAACAGCAGCGCCAATCCGGTCAAGCCAATTAAAATAGTGCGCCGCCGCCCCCATTTCGTACCCAACAACCCGGCGGGCCAGGCCATTAAAGCAAAGGCAATGGGCACAGCCCCTGCCAAAATTGAGGCGCGCCCGGCTTCAATGCCCAGCGTAAAGACGGCAAAAGAAGACAATCCCGCTTCCAGAGCATTGAAACCCATAAACCACA
>JAGVTM010000174.1 GCA_019136785.1 Chloroflexota bacterium
GCCGTCTCGCAGCGGCTGGCGCACCGTACTGGTGCCAGGATGCCTGGTTCTTGGCCACCGAAAGGCGGTTCTCTCGCGCGCGGGATGGCCGGCATCCGTAAGCGTCAAATAGTACCCACATAGCTACGGAGGCCGCTGTGGCCCATAATGTTCCATAGAGGGTTCTGCGGGGGGGTCACCATGGCCAAGGTGAAGGGGTCAAAACACCGACCGCGATGGCCACAGGGCTTGGCGACGTGCCAAGTTGGTGGATTGAGCTATCGGAAGTGGTGTGGGGGAAGAGGGCTGGCCCGCTATCCGCTAGGGTCTGCCGGTGGTAGCGTCTTACGCAAGAAGGTGGGACTACACCTTTGTTGCCTACCGCCTATTCACCCGGCACGTTTCCGGAAGAGTGGGCGACCAGGGAAGGAGAGCATTCAGGTCGGGGTCGGCGACGCCACGAAGCTTGGGAAGCTCTTCGAAGAGGTGGGTGAGATAGTCGAAAGGGTTCAACCCGTTTTCTTTGGCGGTTTCGACGAGACTGTAGATGGTGGCGCTAGCACGCGCGCCGGAGGGCGTATTGGCGAACAGCCAATTCTTGCGCCCGATGACAAAAGGCTTGATGGAGCGTTCGCTGCGATTGTTGTCCAGCTCCAGCCTGCCGTCTTGAAGAAACACCACCAGCTTATCCCATTGATTCAGGCAGTAATTGACAGCCTGTCCGAACACAGTTTTGGGCAGTGCCATTGCCGCGTGGGCATCGAGCCACTCCTTGAACGACGTCAGTACTGGCTCACTTCGTTCAAGCCGGGCGGCCTTTCGTTCCTCGGGCGTGGCATCACGAAGTGCCCGTTCAATAGCGAAAAGGCTGTTGCAGAAGGTAAGGCCCTGTTTAGCCGCCGCACCGCCATCGGCGCGGGCGGACGGCGGCAATGCCTTAAGCGCCTCGTTGAATTTGCGGCGCGCGTGTGCCCAACACCCACAAGGGACGACGTTAGGCAACTTTTCGTAGGCGGCGTAGCCATCGACGTGCAAGTAACCCGAAAAGCCGGCCAAAAACTCGATGGGGTGTGTTGCCGACCGTGTTTCTTGGTAATCGAAGAGAACAATCGGAGGCCCTTCACGCCCCGTGCGGTATAGCCATAAAAACGACTTCGCCTGTGCTGGCCTACCGGGCTCGCTGAGTACCTGGAGAGTGGTCTCATCTGCGTGGAGGATGTCTTGCAGCAGCAGTTCGGCGTGCATCAGGTCATACAGCGGGGTTAGGATATCGGCACCCTTTAGCATCCAGTTGGCCAGGTTCTGCCGGGAAAACGGGATCCCCAGGCGGGCGAACTGTTGCTCCTGACGGTAAAGCGGTAATCCCTCAACGTATTTCTGGGTCATGACGTGAGCTAGAACAGAGGCTGAAGCGGGGCTTCCAGGGATCACTGTCGGTGGCATCGGCGCAGTGATCACGGGCGTGCTGGTCGCTTCTTGTTCGCATTGGCGGCAGGAATATACGTGGGCCACCTCTTCGATGACAATGGCTTGAGCCGGGACCATCTTAACCGTCCGACGGACCTCGGTGCTCATCTCATGCAGTGGGCCCTGGCATTTTGGGCAGACCTGTTCTTCCCCGGGTAGGTGGTAGTCCACTCTCTTAACGGGAAGCTCTTTTAGCGTGGCCTTACGATGCCCCTTTTTCTTCCGGCGGCGGGGGCGGTCGTCTTCGGGAATAGTCGGCTCCGGCGCTTCTGGGGCGGCATTTGCTTCGGCCTCATTGAAGATCAGTTGTTGCTGCCCCTCGGCTGTGAGCTCACTCGAGGAACCAAAACGCCGCTGCTGAGACAGGCGTAATTGCTGTTCAAACCACAATACCTTGGCCGTCAGCTCAGCGACGGTCTGCCTAAGCGCCTCGCAGCAAAGACATTTACTCTCTTGGTTGGGTTTCCCTGGTAAGCTCATACATCCTTAATTTGACACTACGGGCCAATGTCCTGCAACCCATCTCGCGTTTTCTAGTGTTCACTCGTGGAGTTTACTAGATGATAATACGCGCCGATACGGCAGGGTGCGCCTGGCGCTGCTGTAGCGCTAGCCCATCCAGCAACCATTGTAGTTGGCGACGTGTAACCATCAATGGTCGACCATCTGGTTCTGATGGCCACTGAAACCGACCCCGTTCCAGCCGACGGTAGTACAACCAGAAACCATTGTGGTCCCAACGGAGGATTTTCAGTTTGTCCCTTCGCCGGTTACAGAAAACAAAAAGGCACGCCGAAAACGGGTCCAACGCAAAAGCCTGGCTGACGATGGCCGCCAACCCATCGATGGATTTCCGCAAATCGGTGTTCCCGCAGGCTAGGTAAACCGTCTCCGCACCATCGACTAGCATAGTGCCGTCAGCACCCGCATCACGTCGGTGAGCAACACCGGATCAAAGCGGGGTTGAACTTCGACGATTGCGCGGCCAACACGGACGCGGACGCCAGCCGGCGATTCCTGTTGCTGATCCTCACCTACCACAAGCGGCATCCATTGCGAGGGTGCCGCCTCAGGTGCAGCCTTTGGTACTGGCATTTGCTGGAGCCAATAATACAGCTGGTGTGGCTTAACCCCGTGCATCGCGCACCAGGCTGCTCCAGTCAGTCCACTGGCCCGGAACTCGGTTATTCGCTTCTTCCATTCCTCGCGTTTGGTAGCCCGAACAGCTTTCGCCATATCCGGTAACCCCCTTAGGCATCGCTCTAATGGGGATTATGGGCTAGACCAGCCCGCATCTCAACGTGGGTACTATTTGACGCTTACTGTCTTCCGGGACCCAGCTACGTAGATTCCAGGGTAGAAAACGACTAGGATCATCGGGGGCTCGAGCAGCCCGGC
>JAGVTM010000310.1 GCA_019136785.1 Chloroflexota bacterium
TGAAGCCTCCACGCCGAAGTGGGGAGTAATTTTTAGACAAGTATTAAGCGAGCGCCGCCTCGGCAGCCATGAACTGTAAATGATGCAGCCGGGTGTAGAGGCCATCCGGGTTGGCTAACAGGTCGGCGTGCGTGCCCTGTTCCACCAACTGCCCTTGATCCAACACCAATACCCAATCGGCATTCACCACCGTGCTCAGGCGGTGGGCAATGACAATGCTGGTGCGCCCGGCCATCAGCCGCTGCAAGGCTTCCTGTACCAGCGCTTCGCTTTCGCTGTCCAGGGAGGAGGTGGCTTCATCCAATATGAGGATGCGCGGGTCCTTAAGAATGGCGCGGGCAATGGCTACCCGCTGCCGCTGCCCGCCGCTCAGCTTGGTTCCCCGCTCGCCCACCAGCGTTTGATACCCTTCTCCCAGTTCATGCACAATGAAATCGTGAGCGTTGGCTGCCCGCGCCGCTTCTGCCACTTCCGCATCCGTAGCGTCTAGCTTGCCGTAGCGAATGTTAGCCGCCACCGTATCCGAAAACAGAATTGTTTCCTGCGGCACAATGCCTATTTGCTGCCGCAAACTCGGCAACTCCACGTCGCGCACGTCAAAGCCGTCAATCGTGATACAGCCATCCGCGGCATCATAGAAACGGGGAATGAGGTTGATCAGCGTGCTCTTGCCCGCGCCGCTGGGGCCCACCAGGGCAATGACCTGCCCCGGCTGCGCCGTAAAGGAGACGCCGCGCAGTACCGGAATATGGGCGCTGTAAGCAAAATGCACGTCGTGGAAAGCCACTTCCCCCCGAATAGCCGGCAGCGGTCGGGCATCAGGCCGGCTGACAATATCAGGCGGCGTGTCCAGCAGTTCAAACAGGCGTTCCGTGGCTCCCATCGCCGACTGAAACTGCGCATAAAGGCCCGCCAGCGTGGCCACCGGTGCAGCCACCATCATGGTGTAAACCAGATAAGCCACCAGTCCGCCCGCCGTCAGTCGCCCTTGAATGACCTCAAAGCTGCCAAACCAGAGTGTGATCGTAATAGAGAAGAAAGCCATGAAACCGATAACGGGGCCCAGCACCGCTGAGACGCGCGCGCGGCGCATTGCCGCGCTGAAGGTGTCGTTAACACGTGCCGCAAAGCGACCAATCTCGTGCGCTTCGCGGGCAAAGGATTTGACGATGCGAATGCCGGCAATCGTCTCCTGCACCACATTCGCCGCCTCCGCCAGAGCATCCTGCACCGCTTTCGAAGCTGTGCGTATCTTCCGCCCCAGCCAGACCATCGTCAGCGAAATGATGGGAATGCCCGCCAGAATCACCAACGTCAACCGCCAATCCAGCACAAACAGCAAAATAGACGCCCCCACCAGCGTAATCGCCTGCCGCAGCAGCGACACCAGATCGTTGGTAATCGCCCCTTGCAGCAAAGTGACGTCGTTCGTCAGGCGGGAAACGATCTCGCCCGTATGCCGGTCGGCAAAAAAGGTGAGAGAAAGATATTGTAAGTGGCTGTAAAGCTGCACCCGAATGTCAGCCACCACCCGCTCCCCAACGTAAGCCAGGCTAAACTGGTGCACAAAGCTGAAGAGCGCCTGCACTACAAAAACGACAATCAGGCCTATCGCTAACTGGTTAAGCGTGTCCAGGGCTTTGTCAACTAAGGCAATATCCACCAGGCTGCGCACCACCAGCGGCAGCACCAGGCCCAAACCAGTGCTGCCCAACAGGGCAACGATAGACAGCGCCATCCGCCCTCTATACGGTTTCACATAAGCCAGGAGGCGGCGAAAAATGTGCAGCTTCATGCGTGGCTGCGCTTTCTCCACGTCCCGTTCGTACTCACGTCCCATACTGCGCCATGTACTCATAAAGGAATAATAACCAATTGTAGGGCGCGCTGCCAGCCTGCCGGCATGATCCTGCAGAACCCAGAAACGAGCTTCTCTTTGCCAGAATTGCCACACCTCATTAAACTTCATGCCGCCCGCCGGTCAGGCTGGCTGGATTCTCCAGGTCGCCGCCATTGCCGTGGCTGCCATTCGTTAAACAGACAAAACCTACCATGAGTAAAGATGAACACCCCCCGTGGCGCTCGCACGTTGTTGGCTTGCTGCTGCACCCCCAACAACCCCTTATCTGGCTGCCGGCAGCGCCAGACGGCTATGCCTTACCGCAAATAGAGATCGCCGGTTACGTCTGGACGGCTTCTGCCGGCATTGTCCAGGCCGCCCTGGAACCCCTCCTGTCCGCACCGCTGCATGTGCTAAACTGCCTGCACTTTGCCGCCGACGGCGACACCCGCCGCGTCGAAGCCGTCTTCCTGCTGCAAGCAGCAAACGGCTCGACGCCCGCCAATGGGCGTTGGGTTGGCCTGGACGCCCTGCCGGCGCTGCCCTTGAGCCAGCCACACTACCGCTCCCTGCTCCAACAAACCCTGGGCGAAGTCGCCGCCGCCGCCTATCCCCCACTGCGCGCCCCCTGGGCCATTCCCGGATGGTATACACAGGTGCAAGCGTGGCTGGACGCAGAACTGGCGCGCCTGGGGCTGGAGCCCCTCCAGGCAGTGCGCCCCGTGAAAAGCTGGCCCCTTTCCTGTCTGCTGCATCTGACCACGGCGGTTGGCTCCTATTATTTTAAGGCTACCGCCAGCCTGCCGCTTTTCGTCAACGAAGGCAAAGTCATGACTGCCCTGGCGCGTTGGTTTCCGCAGAACGTGCCCGCGCCGCTGGCTGCCGATGCGGCGCGGAACTGGATGCTGCTGCCCGACCTGGGAATGGCGCTGCCCTGGGCGGCGCCGCCGGCGGCGCGCCAACAATTGCAGCGCCTGTTTGGGCAAAGACAGCGAGAA
>JAGVTM010000431.1 GCA_019136785.1 Chloroflexota bacterium
TGGTGCATCATGCTCCGTGGCTTTTTTTGCGCCTGCCGCCCCTGGCTGGCGCGCCCGGAGCCTGCCGTCTGTGTAACGCGGTGGAGCCACGCCGCCGGTTTTCCTCTTTGTTCTGCATTCGCCATGCCCCCTGCGGGCAATCCTGAAACTCACATCTGGTTGGCCCCTGCGGGCCAATCAACTGGAGATGGCGGAGACCGCCATGAACGATCAAACCCCAACCTTTGCTTTAATACGCGGCGAACAACCCCGCCGGGCGACCAAAACCACGGCGACGAGCATCGCTATAACAAACGAGGAAAACAACCTGATCATGGACAAATATGACTTCTATGATGAGTATGAAGAGTACGAAGCGCGATTCCAGCGGCAGGCGCGTAATGAGCGGCGGCAGCGGCAAAATGGCAGCCGCAAAGCGGCGACGCCTGCGCCTGTGGAAACGGTCGAGACGGTTTCGCCGGAACTGGAGCTAGATCCCTTCGCCTTCGACCCTACCTACATGCGCGACAAGAAAGAAGACAACCAGGAACGCACGTGGGTCATCCAACATCTACAAGGTTTCTATGAAGAAGAGTACATCACCGATGTGCTGTACAACGTCAAGAGCGGCAAAGAAGCTTCTGTTTACGTCTGCGCTGCCCATGAAACATTGGGCGCGCCCTACGTTGCCGCCAAAATCTACCGCCCGGCCATCTTCCGCAGCCTGAAGAATGACGCCGCTTACCGCGAAGGGCGCTACAGCAGCCGCGAGCAGGGGCTGCGGGCGGCTGATCTGCTGGACGGGCGCACGGCGCGCGCCATTGAACAGCGCACAGGCTATGGCAAACAGGTGATGCTGGATACGTGGATCGGCCACGAATACCAGATGATGCGCAAACTGTATGAGGCGGGTGTGCACATTCCTGAACCTATTGGGCATAAGGGTCACGCTATCCTGATGGAATACCTGGGCGAAGGACGCACGGCGGCGCCGCCGCTGCACTACATCCGCCTGGACCGGGATGAGGCGCAGGTAGTCTTTGACCAGTTGTGGCAAGACGTGGTGTTGATGCTGACCCAGGACGTCATTCATGGCGACTTTTCCGCGTACAACGTGCTGTATTGGGACGGCAAAGCCAAAATCATTGACTTCCCGCAGGCGGTTGATCCCTGGTATAACGCCAATGGGCTGGCTCTGCTGGAACGAGATATTACCCGCCTGTGCCAATACTTCGCCCGCTACCGCGTGGTTGGCGCCAACGGCGCGCCGCCAGATGCCCTGGCGCTGACGCAGGAGCTATGGACACGTTACCTGGACAATGACTTGTAATTTGGGATCATGTGTGGTTCTTAAAAGGAGGACCGTATGCAAGCCTTATATCTTGATGACACGCTTGTGATGCCCGTGTCGGTTGACTTAGCCGGGCTTCGTTTTCGCGGTTTTCGCGGCGCGGCGGATTACGCGGCTATAGTAGCCGTCATTGAAGGCAGCAAGGAAGTAGATGGTATTGAGCGCGTGAGCAGTGTAGACGACGTGGCCCGCACCTACGAACACCTGGTCAACTCCAATCCAGCCACGGACATGTCTTTTGCCGAAGTCAATGGGCAGGTCGTGGGCTACAGCCGGGTGTGGTGGGAACAACTGGTAGATGGCGCGCGGCTCTATGGGCATTTTGTCTATTTGCTGCCGGCATTTCGCGGACAAGGGATCGAGAATGCTTTGCTGGTTTTCAACGAAACCCGCCTGCGCCAGATAGCCGCCGACCATCCTGCCAGCCCGCAATACTTTAGCTGTTGGGCCTCACAGAGCGAAACCTTCTGGCGCGCCCTGCTGGAAGGCGCCGGCTACCAGGCTGTGCGTCACGGCTTTAACATGGTGCGCCCAGACCTGGAAAACATTCCCGACCTGCCGCTGCCGGCAGGGCTGGAACTACGCCCGGCTCACCCCGCCGACTATCGCACCATTTGGGAAGCAGCGCGTGAAGCCTTCCGCGACCATTGGGGCATGGTGGAATGGCCCGAGGAACAGTACGCCGAATGGCGGGAACTCCCCACCTTCATGCCGCATCTTTGGCAGGTGGCCTGGGCGGGCGACGAAGTTGCCGGCATGGTACTCAACTTCATTGACGAAGCCGAAAACACCGAATATGGGCGGCAGCGCGGTTACACTGAAACCATTTGCGTCCGCCGTCCCTGGCGGCGGCTGGGTCTGGCGCGCGCCCTCATTGCCCGCAGTTTCCAGGTGCTTAAAGACCAGGGCATGACCGAGGCCGCGCTGGGTGTAGACGCGGAAAATATCTCCGGCGCGCTGCGCCTCTACCAAAGCATGGGTTTCCAGGTCGTTAAGCAACATACCGCCTATCGCAAACCACTTTAACGCCCATGATGTTGGAAAAGCCGGGCATAATGCGGTACAGTGGAGGCGTTACGTTATCCAATTGGCGGCGAGCCAGATGATGGCTCGCCGCCCTGCATGAGAGGAGGAAACCGTATGTTTGAGAGTCTGTCTAACAGTTGGCATCTCGTCAAAGCCAGCGCGGCCGTGCTGCGGGCCGATAAAGAACTGGTCATCTTTCCTATCGTCTCTGCCATTGGCGTTCTGATAGTCACGGTTACTTTTGCGGCTCCCATGTTTCTGGCAGGCGCATTCGATGCCCTGTTTACAGGCAGCAGTGAGGGTGTTCTCTTCTACGTGGTGGTGTTTCTCTTCTACGTTGCCCAATACACCGTCATTATTTTCGCTAACGCCGCCCTGGTGGGGGCGGCCACAATACGCTTGCGCGGAGGAGACCCCACCATTGGGGATGGCGCGCGTATCGCCCGCGACCATTTCGGGCCGATCATC
>JAGVTM010000124.1 GCA_019136785.1 Chloroflexota bacterium
CAGTTTGTCCGGCGCGGGCGCGCCCCAACTGCCGCCGCCGCTGGCTTCGTCCACGAAGCTGCCGCCGGCAAACAGGGTGTACCGCCCCTGCCCCGCGCTGCCGTCGTTCATGACGTAGGCATAGTCCAACCGCGAGGCGATGTCCACCGCCTCCACCGCGCCGCGGTCGCAGCCCGCCCCCTGCGGGCGGGGCACGCCGCGTTGGTCGGTAGCCGGGCAGTCGGCGGCGTCCCCGCTGTCAATCGCCGGGCTCCCCGGCAGGAGGGCGTGCGTCAACGTCGCCCCGCCGTTATCCGCCAGCGGGCCCAGCAGCGGGTCGGTGTTCGGCAAATCCGTCGGCTCAATCAAGTGGCATGAGCCGTCATCGCTCAGATTGTAACCCAGAGAAGTAATCTGGCTCTGAGACCCATCGCAGTTAGCTCCCTCGCTTTTGCTGGTAATGATGCTGTTGTTGACAGTGAAGGAATCAACTACCCATAGATAGATGTTGTTGGCATTATCAGCCACATTATGTGTTAGCGTAGCGTCATCTATGGTGGTGCTACCACCATTTATGTACAGCCCTCCGCCCAGAGCGGAAACCACATTACTAGAGAGAGTGCTATTTTCAATAGTCAGTGCACCATTGTAACTAGAGATACCGCCGCCATACTCCCCAGAGTTATTGGATAGCGTGCTGTGACTGAGAATGAGTATACTGTCGCCATTTTGGATGCCCCCTCCAAAACCACTCGTCACATTATTGGAAAGAGTGGTACCATTGACGGTAAGCGTTGCGCTGTCGCTGTTCATAATACCGCCCCCAAAGATTGTTGAGTGATTGTTAGTGATAACGCTGTTATTAATGGTAGTCGCACCTCCGTTGGACATTGCACCTCCGCTTCCAGCATAGTTACCAGCTAATATGCAATCTTCAATAGTGAGAATGCCGCCATTATTAGCAATGGCTCCACCAATCCCACTCGTATTGCCACTCAGTGTGCTTTGGCTGAGGAGCAAAGTTCCCCCTACATTGGCAATACCTCCTCCATACACATACCCGATGTAACTATCCGCCTGGTTATCTCGAATGGTGGCATGGGTAACGGTTAACACGCCCATGTTCAAAATACCGCCCCCGCCGCCCGCGTAGAATGGTGGAGAACCATCCCGTATGGTCACGCCAGTCAAATACAGTCCCTCTCCATCATTTTGCAGCACTCTCGTAAAAGGCAAGCCGCTGCTGATTGATAACAAATTGGCTCCTGGCCCCTCAATACGCATCGCTTTATTAACTAATAACTGTTCGCTGGTGAGCGTGATGGTAGCAGGCCACGGTAAATCGAAATCTATAATGCCACCAGTACACACGTCCAGAATCGCCTGACGCAGTGTGTCTGGGCCGCTGTCGCCAGCGCTGGTTACCGTAATTTGAGGCTGGCAACCTACGGTGGCGTCGGCGGCTGCTAAATGCGCACTCCAATAGAAAACCGCCGTTAGAGTAAATATCACGCTATTGAGAGCAATTAGTTTACGCATGGCTGATCTCACTCCTCTAAGCCTATCAACGTCCCTGTTTTTTGAATTCAGAAAGAACATGTTTACTGCCCCTCTCCAACAACCCGTATTCCCCCACCTTCATACCCATGGGTGGTGGCAAAAATAAGTGCCCCGTTGGTTTCATCTACTGTGATGGGATATTGCCCTGTGGTGTATGGCGTCTGGATTTTCCAATGTAGATTTCCTGTCTCCAGATTGATGGCCACTACGTAGGTTGATACTGGTATGTCTATCAAACCCGCAAAAGTAACATATTTGACGGCTGAAACGATTAACACCGGATTGTTTTCATCCCCAGCCATCGAGATAGCCGAGGCCGGCACATATATCCCTTGTTCGTTTGGACCAATTACTCGCGCGTTGAGGTCAAGAGGGCCGCTAATCATAGTACCATTGGCAATGCCAAAGCGGTATAAAAATCTGTGGTCAGCCAACGTAGTGCCGTCGTTGGGTGTTCTTCTGGTAAATGTCCACAAAGAATCCTTGCCTGTGCCAATGTCGCGCAAGTCGAGGGCAAAGGAGGCGGCCATGACGCCGCTCATGGGGCGGGTCCACAAAATTTCAGGGCCGGCGGGGTCGTCCTCCACGGCAATAATATGGGGCACCACATTTCCGCCCACTTCCAGCCCGCCGTCAAACAAAATGATGGGATGTGGATGGGTGGGCGGTGCAGGCGAAAGCACCAACGGACTGGCGCCGCTAGGACCGGTGTAGCTAAGGAGAGTAGTAAGGGTGAGTGGAGTGGCGACGAAACTAGTCTCCGACTCGCCATAATCTTCATCCCCCCAGGCTACTTGCATCGTGGTATCCGTGAAAATATCCACGGCGAACAACCGACCCTCCGTCCCGTCCGCAATACCGCTGGCAGAGACGAAAACAGTGGTGAGTGTTGAGTGATCAGTGGTCAGTGGAACACCTCCAAACCGCTTACAAAACAAATCTGCGACATGGTTCGGCTGCGCTCAGCACAAGCCTGCGAAATCCTGATTTTTTCATTCATGTTTTCGACAAGTTCAGGACAAGTGTGGCTTCGGTGAGCAGGGTGGTAAAGGTGTAGCTGTTGCCAGGGCTGACGCGCAGCAGTCTCTGGCTGTCGGCGGCAAACACCGTGCCATCGGCAGCCACGATGGGCGCGGAGGCAAAGGCGGCGCAACCCAACAAATCGCCCGAACGCCAGTCCGTGGTGATGACGCCAGAACTGGTAATGCGGTAGATGGCCACGGTGTTGCTGATGGTTTCCGGGCAGTTGACCTGGAACTCCCCAAAAGAACAGGCGGCGGTG
>JAGVTM010000007.1 GCA_019136785.1 Chloroflexota bacterium
TTTATATTGTTCAGCCAATTCAGGCGGCAAAGGTATGTTGTACTTGATCGCATTTTCAACTTTAGCCCGTTGCTGTTCATCCAATAGTCCAACCCGGTGGAGAATAGTAGGATTGCGCGTTGGTTCAAGCAAGCCGCTGTCCAATTGCTCGCAAGCTATCTTCCATTTGCGTAAGTCTTCATGTAAATGAGCAGGGATGCGAATAAAATTACTTTCGATAGCAATCGAGCGGGTTATACCTTGCCATATCCAGCTTGTCGCGTATACACCAAACCGGGCCTGCACGCGATAATCAAACTTTCTGGCAGCACGCATCAACCCCATGAAACCTGCCTGTACCAGGTCTGCGTATCCAAGACCCTGCCCTATATACCCTTGCGCGACGCGCAGGGCATAGCGTAAATAGCCGGTGGTTAGCGTCTTTTGTGTTTGTTTCACTCGTTGTTTGACTTGCCCCTCGAACAGATTCAGGTCTATTGCCGGCAACCAGGCGACCATTTCACCGGCTGATGGCAACCGCTGGTGCGTTATGATAAACCGGGCCAATTCTGCCAGCGTCGTTCCAGGGAAAATAGCCAGGGTCTCCGCCGCTTCATAAACCAGGTTCAGTAATGCGGCAGCCTCATCTTTGCCGCTTAATGCCCGCACTCGATGAATGAACCGGCGAATGCGAGAGTGGCGCAAAGTATACACATTACGGCGCGCCGCCAATAGTTCAGACGCCCATGCTTCCAGGCGGGGCAAAGGCAGCACCTGTTCCACAGCGTGTTGTTCGAGTAAGTCCCAAGTCTGCAACAAGGATTGGCAAAGAAAAAGAGAATAGCTGGTTGAATGCGCCTGCGTTTTCCAGTTTGCCAGAAGCGCCGCCAGGCGAGGCGCAGCCTGGAGTTCGACGCCTAAGCATAGTTCCTGGTGGGGGTTGGTAATAATCGGCAGACGGGCAATATCGTCCACCAGAAGCTGGACAATATCCAGAGAATCTGCCGTGTTTCCTTCTGGTTCGCCGGCTAATTGCCGGGCAAGCTCATCGTATGAAGCAGCGGCGGCGCGTGGTGAGGATGGCAAGCGGACAGGGAGTGTTGCCGGCAGATACGATCCTCTCTTCTCCTGAACCTGCTTCTGAACCTTCTCTTGATCTGTCAGGGGCGGCGGGGTAAGCTCCTCTGTTAACGGCGCTGGCGCAGCAGGGGGGCGTGGTAAAGCTGTTTCCCAAAGTGACAGTTGGGTCGGTGTCTGGCGAGTTTTTTTAGTTGTGGCGTCTGGCTCAACGGGGGGAGCAGTTTCTTTATTGTCGTCTGCTTTTGGTTCTGGTTCGGGGGCAACGGCAATCTGTATAAGTCGCTCCAGATGCGCTTTGGCGCGAGCATGGCGGGGATTAAGGACCAGGGCACGCTGCAAACAATCTATGCGCTTTTGTGGATCTTCCAGCAAAAGGCCAAGCAAATACCAGGCCTGGGCATCGTTGGGATCGCTTCTAATAAGGTTTGCCAACTCGTGACGGGCTTCGTGTTTTTGGCCGGCTCGTATAAGTTGAATAGCTTGCTGTAATTGGGCGTCTGTTCCCATTGGCGCGTTTTATGCTTTCATCGCTACATTCAAATAGGGTAATTGTTATTATACCCAAAACCGCGCCGGTTTTCTCCCTTTTGTGGCAAACAGCGATTCTCAATTTGAAGGAGTTTACTCCTTTGGTCGTTAGCGGAAACCAATGTAAGAAAAGCCCCTTGCCCCCGCGTGACAAGGGGCTGGCGCAGAGGGCGAGGGCGCTGCGCGCATCTCCCCCTCTATGACCTCTCCCCTGACAGCGATTCAGCCGTTTTCAAAGGCCCTGGCGCAGCAGTTGTTTGGGTTTGCGGGTGTAGAAGGGGGACTGGAGGCGCATGGCGGTTTGCAGGAGTTTGAAGACGGTAGGCAGGCGGCGGTAGTCAATGCCGCCGAACGGAGGAGCAGGGTCGTAGTGGACGGCAGCCTGCGCCTGGCGAGCAACGTCGGGGCCGGCAAGTTGGGCGATGAGGTGCAGGGTCATGTCAATGCCGGCAGAAACCCCGGCCGAGTTGATGATTTTGCCTGACTGTATCCATCGTTCCTGGCGGTAGCGCGCGCCAAATGCCGGCAGATAACTCCTATACCCCCAATGCGTCGTCGCATCGCACCCTTGCAGCAAACCCACCGACGCCAACAACAGCGCTCCCGTACATACCGAAGCCGTAAACGCCGTCGTCTGGTGCGCCGTCTGGATGTAGCGGCGGATGGCCGGGTTACTCATCGCTTTCAAGGTGGGCGTGCCGCCGCCAGGCACAATCAGCGCATGCGGCTGGGGCAGGTCGGCAAAGGATTTGTTGGGCATGAAGGTCAAGCCGCCATCGCTGGTGATGGGGGTCACCGTTTCGGCAACGACGACCGGCTGGAATTCGGGGCGCAGGCGGGAAAGGGCGGTCATCATTTCCAGGGGGCCCGCCAGGTCAAAGACGGTCAACCCGTCATAGATGACCAGGGCAATCGGTTTACTGGGTTCCGTAGGGATGGCAGTCGCCGGCGTGCCAGACGCCGCTGGCGCTGCGCCGTTGGGGTGATGCCCATTGAGACCGCCAAAGGGCGGATGGGGATCCCACTCCGCCATGATTTGCACCTGCCGCGCCGTCTTTGGGCTGCGCAGGCGAGAGACAAGCAGCAGGGACATATCCACCGCCGCCGCCGCGCCCGCGCCGGTGATAATGCGACCATCTTCTACCCAGGGTTGGCGCACGTAGCGCGCGCCGCTCTGTTCTAATTGGGCAATGTAAGCGGCGTGGGTGGCAGCCTGTTTGCCGCGCAGCAAGCCGGTCGCGCCCAAGATCAGCGCGCCGGTGCTGAACGAGCCAACGAAGGCGGCGCTGCCGGCAGCCTGGCGCACATAAGCCGCCAGCGCCGGGTCTTGGGCAGCCCGCCCTGCTGCCTCGCCGCCGCCAACGACCAGCAAGGCATACGGCTGGGGCACGCCGGCGAACGTCTTTTGCGGGCGCATCGCCAGTGGGGTGCTAGAAGGGATGAAATCGGCAGTGGGGCCAACGACGACGGTTTCATAGTCGGACATCATGGTGGCGCTGAGCCAGATGTGGTGGGCGGCGACGAGTTCGAGCAGGGAAAAACCAGGATAGATAACAAGGGCGATTTGTTTTTTGGTGTTATTGGGGGTGGACATGATTTTTCCCTTTGGGGGAGTGAGAAGTGGACAGTGGTCAGGTCAGTGAGGAGTGGTCGGTGGGAAGGGGAGGGGGTTCCCCGGGGGCGAGGGCTGCCGGGGAACCGGGGGGAGTTTGTTAGCTGAGTTGGCGGGGGAAAACACCTTCGATTAGCCGTCCATCCTGGCGGAAACTGAAGACGAATTCCATCTGCCCCTGGGCAAAATTGACGACGGCGACCCAGCGCACGTAGCCGGCGGTGTCGGACGGGGCCATGATCACGCTCTCAATGGACTGGTACGCGCCCAGCCCGTCTAGCACCTGCTGGCGATAAGCCAGGAAAGCGTCTTCGGGAATAGCCCCTTTCATGGCGTCGGCCCAGTCGCGGCTCCAGGCGGCGTAGTCGCCGGCAGCGAAGCCTTGCATGGCGTTTTCGACCAGCGCGGCGGCTTCTGGCTGCGTGAAGGCGGAGGTGGGGGTTGAGCTATCTGTGGGGCTGCTGCCGGCACAAGCCACGCCCGCAACCAACAAAATTAGCAATGCGATCCAGCCAAACAAACGATTGTGTGTCATTTTGATCCTCCTGATCAGTGTGGTCGGCGTCTCTGCCGAATTGATGAAGTTGCCCCTACAATACAATTGGGGGAGGCGAATTGTCATTCGCCCTAAGGCGAATTGTTATTTGGGCAAGGGCGAATCGGGCAGCAAGGTAACGGCGAGCAAGGTCAGATTGAGGGCCTGGATTTGATTGAGAACGCCGTATAGGGCGGCGCGATCCGGCAGCCAGCCGGTCAGTGTGGCTTCGCCCACGGCGTCGTTATGAATGGTCAAGCCGGCAAACCAGTCTGACCAGGCGGGGGAGAGATGTCCTTTGATGCGAATTTCGTAATCCATGGTTGTTCCTTTGGAAAACAGGGGGGAGGGGACAGTGGTGGCGGGACGTGGTCAGTGGTCAGAAGATTCATGAGGATTCGTGTGATTCGTGGAAGACTTCCATCCGATCTGTGTTTATTGTTCATGACAACGGGGCGAATTGTCATTCGCCCAAAGGCGAATTGTCATTTGCCCAAAGGCGAATTGTCATTCGCCCAAAGGCGAATTGTCATTTGCCCAAAGGTGAATTGGGGGGAAAGAAAAAGAGCCGGCGGGGCCGGCTCTTTGAGGGGGAGAAAAGCTGTCAGTTTACCCGCCCGCGAATTGGGGGCCGAAGGCTTTTTCTAGCGCGGCCAGGATGCCGGCATCGTCGCCCAGGTAGAGAGCGATAGCGTCAGCCGAGTGGTAGAAGTGGGGCGTCGCCATCCACATCATGGCGCTTGTGCCGATGGTCCCGCCGTCCGCGGAGACCAGACCCGCTTCGCTTTTGGCGGCGGCTTCGTCGCCGTAGACGTAAAGCTGCACTTCGCCGCCGTTCACGGTGATGACCTGACCAGGGACGGTGAAGAAAGGTTGGGTTATTTCGCCCTTTTGGGTTACGCTCATGCCGGCAGCCGCCAGCGCATCTATCCAGGCAGCCACGCCGCCTGACACGGCAGGTTCGGGCGTAGGCGATTGGTCGCGGGCGACCACAGTGCGGGAGCAGCCAGCCACAAGCAGCGCCGCAACCAGTACCAGGTGAAACAGAGCAATTTTGCGCTTAAACATCGTGAATCCTCCTATTGACGATTGGGTTCTTGATTGGTTGATAATGGGTAGTATGATGGATCGCAGCCCAAAGCACATCCATCTTTAACTGGATTCCTTTCTCCATCTTTGGGCGGACAACGGCGTGGGCAAACGAATTGAGGTTTGAAGAAATAATTCGGCAAACGGGGGGGGAGACCCCCATCCCCCAACCCCCTTCCCCCTAAAGGGGGAAGGGGGCTTTTAGAGAGGGCGAGGGGCGCTGCGCGCCCCTTGCCCACGATTACCCTTTCCCTGGCGAGGTCGCTGCGCACCTTTGCCCACCATTACACCTTCCCTGGCAATAGGGCGGGAGTAGCGGTGTCATTCCGAGCGGAGTCTTCGGAGCGAGGAATCCCAACGGCGCCGGCGGAATAGGCGGTTGGCGGGTAAAGGGGGTAAGGATTCCTCGGGCTGTTCCCTTCGACAGGTTCAGAGCTTGCCCTGAACTTGCTGAAGGGGTTCGGAATGACAAATGGATACGGTCTTCGTTCTCTTTGTACAGCATTTCCGCCTTTTGGTGGAAGATATGCTCAGACAGTTCTGTTAGAATTCCAGCTAACTGTTGGGAAAATGGAGGAGAGAAAATGGCTATTCGCATTTTGTTAGTAGATGATCACAGCGTGGTGCGGCAGGGGCTGCGTATGTTTTTAAGCCTGGACGCGGAGCTAGACGTAACCGGCGAGGCGGCAGATGGGGTGGAAGCGGTGGAGATGGCGCGCCAACTCAAGCCCGACGTCGTTTTAATGGATTTGCTCATGCCGCGCATGGATGGCATTACGGCCATCGCCGCCATCCGCCGCGAACTGCCAGATACGGAAGTAATTGCCCTGACCAGCGTGTTGGAAGATGAAAAGGTGGTGGGGGCGATCAAGGCCGGGGCGATTGGCTACCTGCTGAAAGACACGCAGGCGGATGAGTTGTGCCGGGCTATTAAGGCTGCCGCCGCCGGGCAAGTGCAGCTATCTCCGCAGGCGGCGGCGCGGCTGATGCGCGAAGTGCGCGCCCCGGACAGCCCAGAACAGCTAACGGGGCGGGAGACGGACGTGCTGCGCATGTTGGCGCAGGGGTTGTCGAATAAGGAGATTGCCCAGGCGTTGATTATTGGCGAAAAGACGGTGAAAACGCACGTGAGCAACATCCTGGCGAAATTGGGCGTGCCCAGCCGCACGCAGGCGGCGCTGTATGCGGTGCGCATTGGCCTGGTTTCGCTGAGCGGCGAAAGCGCACATTATGGTTGATGGGGTCTACCGCCATATTTTTGACGCTCTGCCCGAAGCGGTGCTGTTGTATGCGCTGAGCGGGGAGTGCCTGGCGTGCAACCCGGCTGCCTGCCAACTTTTGGGGTATACGGCAGCGGAATGCCGGCATTTTCCCCTTCCTCAACTCTTCCACCCCGATTGGTTGCCTTCATTTAACCGGTTGATGCCAGCCATTACCGCCGGGGAGAAGTTTCAGGCGCAAGGCAGGCTGGTGCGGAAAAATGGCGCCAGCTTTACGGCGGACATAAAAGCCGCGCCGTTTGCCGCTGACGGGCATCCGTGTGCTTTGCTCGTTATTCGAGATGTGACCTTTGAAGTGACCTCACAGCGGTTCCTGGAACAGCAGGCTGCCGAACAGACCCAGGAACTCAAAACCTTACTGGAAATCTCCCACAACATCACCCTGACACTGGACATGGCGTCCCTGCTGGGCATGATTTTGGACCAACTGGCGCGGGTGATCGCTTACGATGGGGCCACCGTGTTGGTTTTGGAGGGCGAACACCTTATCCCGCGCGCCTACCGCGGGCCCGCTCCAGAAGCCCTCGTCTTGAGCACCCGCTACAGTATTCACGACGCTTCCAGCCAGGCTGTGCTCAACAGCCCGGACGCCATGATTGTGGCTGACATGCAGCAAGACAAGCTGACGCAATCCCAGGCAGCGCCGGCAGCGCGGGAACTGTTTGAAACAATTCTCGGCTACGTGCGCGGCTGGATGGCGACGGCTATTACGATTAAGGGGCGGGCGGTGGGTATCCTCATTGTGCATCACCGCCAACCCAACGCTTTTAACGAAGCGCACGCCGAAAAGATAAAGGCTTTTGCTTACCAGGCGGCGGTGGTCATTGAAAATGCGCGGCTATATGAACAGGCGCAGCAGTTGGCTGCCTGGCAAGAGCGGCAAAAGCTGGCGCGGGAACTGCACGATTCCGTGTCGCAGGCATTGTATGGCATTGGCTTAGGCGCGCGCACGGCGCAGGCGCTACTGGAGCGCGACCCGGCGCAAGCAGTCGAACCGTTGGCATACGTGCTGTCGCTGGCGGAAGCGGGGCTGGCGGAAATGCGCGCCCTGATCTTTGAACTGCGCCCGGAATCGCTGGCAAAGGAAGGGTTAGCGGCGGCGCTGGAAAAGCAGGCGACGGTGCTGCGGACGCGCCACCAACTGGAAGTGACAACGACGCTTATGGCGGAACCGGACGTCAGCCTGCCGGCAAAAGAGGCGTTCTTTCGTATCGCCCAGGAAGCGCTGCACAATGTGGTAAAGCACGCGAACGCCAGCCAGGTGACGCTGCGTCTGCAACAGGAGAGGGGACAGCTCATTTTAGAAGTCCAGGACAATGGGCGCGGCTTTGATGCGGCGGCTTCCTTTCCGGGGCATCTGGGGCTGCAATCTATGCGCGAACGGATCGAAAGATTGGGCGGGCAGTTTTATCTGGAGAGCGCAGTGGAGAAGGGTACAATGGTGAGGGCAACGCTGCGGTTGCCGGCAGGATAATCACAAATTCCGCAGATCACGCAGATTTATTTTGGAGATAGTTAGGGGTTGGGCTTCTGACCACTGATCACTCGCCACTGATCACTATTCTCAAAGGGGATATCATGAAACTAATCGTTATTTCTGACATTCACGGGAACTGCCTGGCGCTGGATGCGGTGCTGGCGGATATTGAGGGGGAAGACGTTGGTCAGATTGTCTGCCTGGGCGACGCCATCCAGGGCGGGCCACAGCCGGCGGAGGTGGTTAACCGGCTGCGGACGCTGGACTGTCTGGTGGTGATGGGCAACGCCGACGCCTGGCTGCTCAGCGGCGACGAAGCCGGTGAGGAAACGCTGTCGCCAGAACGTCTGCGCAAACTGCAAGTGGTACGGGAGTGGTCGCTGGCGCGGTTGCCGGCGGCGGATCGGGCATTTATCGGGGGTTTTGCGCCAACGGTGGAAATACCGTTAGCGCCAGGGCACAGCTTCCTGGGCTTTCATGGCTCGCCCACGTCCTTTAACGACCTGATCTTCCCTTACACGCCAGAAGAGGAGTTTCAGCGGTTGCTAAAACCTTACGCCCACCACATTCTCAGCGGCGGGCATACCCATTTGCCACAGATACGGCGCATTGGGGACAGTTTCTTTTTCAACCCCGGCAGCGTGGGGCTGACGTATAACCACCAGCAAGATGAAGCCTGGTTCCGCACCGACCCCTGGGCGGAGTACGCGGCTTTAACGGTGCAAAATGGCAGCGTCCGCCTGGAATTTCGCCGCGTGCCGTTTGACCGCGAGGCGTTGATAGCTATCTACCGCCAAAATGGACACCCGTATGCCGAAGAAGCCGCCGTGCAATACGCGGCAGGGGGTTAACAGGCAGCAGGCAACAGGCAACAAAAACGGGGCGCCGGCTTCCAGCCGGCATAGGTAAGCAGGGATGCTGGCGCTCCAGTTTTGGGAGTGGCGCCACTGACCACTTGCCACTATTTTTCGGGATTCAATTATGGGCTACACGAAATAACTATGTTAACAGCCCTAACTCACGGGCGCGGGCTAACGCCTGGGTGCGGCTGTTGGCGCCTAGTTTGCCGTAGATGTGTTCGGCGTGTTTTTTGGCAGTGGCCACGGTGAAGAAGAGCTTGCCGGCAATTTCGCGGTTGGAATACCCTTCAGCCATCAGCCGCAGCACTTCCAGTTCGCGCTCGCTCAAAGGCTCCAGCAACAACCGGTTGGCGGGCGGTTCACTGACCAGGCTCACGGTGGCAGCCAGGCGCTGTAGATAGGGGTGGGAGACGCCTGCCAGGTTGTGCAGCCGGGTTAATAAGGCGGCGACAGAGGGGCCGGCGTCTATCAATGTGCGCAGCAGGCCGGCTGGCTCCGCCAGGGCAAGCGCCTGGCGCAGGGCGGCGTTGGCTTCCTCCCCGGCGCGCAACTGCGCGTGCAGCAGCCACAGTTCCACTATCTGGCGCAGGCGACCGGCGGCAGTGACTGCCGGCAGCAGCGTCCCCACCAGTTCCGCAGCGGCAGCCTTTTCCCCGGTCGCCAGCAGGTAATACGCCTGGGTGATTTGCTGTCGCGCGAACACTTCCTGGCGCGGGTCGGCGGGGACGTCGCGCCCGTCGGGCAACCAGGCGGTGGCGCGGGTCAGGTCGCCCTGCGCCAACCAGAAGCGCGTTATCTGCGCCAGTGCCAGCAGGCGGCGCTGCGGGTGAATGGCAGCCGGAGCGCGCTGCATAGCCTGGTGCACGGTGGCAATGGCGGCGGTCTGGTCGCCTTTGCCGGCATAAGCGCGAGCCAGCAGCGCGTAGGCGTAAGCGTCGAAACCCATCTCCTGCGCCTGGGGCAGCGCGAGCGCCGTCTGCAAATGGGCAATGGCGCTGTCCAGGGCGTTCCACTCGTAGAAAATCTCGCCCAGGTGGACGTGCGCGCCGGAGAATGCCGGCACGTGCGCCCACCCTTTCGCCTCCGCTTCTGCCAGCAGTTGGTTTAGCACAGTCTGCGCCAGCGACAAATCGCCCAAACCAATTAGAAAGCTGCCCAATTCGCGGCGGGCGCTGAGGTTGATGAGGAAGTTCCCCCCTTGCCGGCTCAGTTCGATGGTCTGGTGATACCACGCCAGGGCCGGCTGCGTCTGACCGAGAGAGCGGTAAGTAAAAGCCAGATGCCAGGAAAGGAGGGCGCGGAGGGGGAGGGCAGATGCTGCCCCGCCGGCCGCGGCGGGCAACAGCGCCAACGCCTGCTGCGTATCGGCGATGGTCTGGGCAGCGTCCTGGCGGGCAAAAGCCAGCGTCGCCCGCACGGCTAACGCCTGACCCCATAAAGCCTCATCGCCAATGCCGCCGTCTGGGGCGTGCGCCAGGGCGGGATGCAGCCAGGCTTCCGCCGCCTCCAGCCGACCCTCAAACAGATCAACCCACGCCTGCGCCAGACAAAGCCGGCTGTCCGCCTCAATCTGCGCCGGGGAGAGCGCCGCCAGCCACTCTTTGAGGGAAGCCAGTTCGCCGCGCGTCACGGCGGCAGCAGCCTGTTGGGCAATGATTCCCGCCGCCAGTTCTTTGTCGCCGGCAGCCAGCGCGTGGGCAATCGCTTCAATTTCTAGCTGGTTGTGGGCAAACCAGACTGCCGCCCGTTGGTGAATCTGGCGCTGCGTGGCTTTATCCAACGTCTGCATGGCGCGGAAGCGCAGCAGGTCGGCAAAGAGATGATGGTAACGGTACCAGCGGCGTTCAGAATCCAGCGGAATGAGGAAAAGGTTGGCGCGATCCAGGTATTCCAGCAGGGCTTGAAAAGTGGTGATGGGCGGGTGTCCTTCCATCTCAATGCGCCAATCGCCATCGTCGAGGGCAGCCTGGCACAACGGCGCGCAAAAACGATCAAACATGGCCGTTTGCCGTAAGAAAGTCTGCACTGCCGCCGGCTGCCGCGCCAGCACTTCTTCAGTCAGATAATCCACCAGGTGGCGCTGGCTACCGCTGAAGGCGTGCAACATCTCGGCGGTGTGGGGTGTGCCGGCAACAGCCAGCCCGGCCAACTGCAAGCCAGCCACCCAGCCCTCGGTGCGCGCCGCCAGAGATTGCAGTTGCACGGTGGTCAGCGAGAGGCCCATCACCTGCTGCATAAATTCGGCCGTTTCCTCTGGCGTAAAACGGAGATCGCGCTCCCGAATCTCCGCCAACTGTCCGCGCACGCGCAGCCGGCCCAGCGGCAGCGGCGGGTCGGCGCGGCTGGTAAGGATGAGGTGCATGGCAGGCGGCAGGCGCTCTAGCAAGACCGCCAGGCTCTCATGGATACCCTGGTGGGTGATGGCGTGGTAATCGTCCAGAATGAGATAGTGCGGCTGCACCAGCGCGGACAGGTCGTTGAGGAGGAAGGTCCGTGTCAGCGACCAGGGGGAGGGCTGGGGCGATTGCAGCAATGTCAAAGCCTGTTCGCCTACGCCAGGAGCAACCGTCTGTAGAGCGGCAATGACGTATGTCCAGAAACGAACAGGATCATTGTCGCTCTCGTCCAGCGACAGCCAGGCTGCCGTCTGGCAATCAGCCAGCCAGTCCAGAATCACCGTCGTTTTGCCATAGCCGGCGGGGGCGCAAATCAGGGTCAGGGGGCGGGCATCTGCCGCATGCAGCAACTGGCGCAGGCGTGGCCGAGCGACCAGGGTGGGGCGAAGCTGGGGGCGGGAGAGTTTGGTGAGGAGGAGGGTGTGCGCGGGGGACATGGCAGAAAACGGTTAATGGGTGAATTCGTGAATGGGTGAATGGGTAATGGGGGCTTTTTTCCAGAAGTACCAGTACAAGCCAATGGCGATGACGTAAGTGAGAATAGCGGCGCCAAAGATGGGGTCAAACCCGGCCCGCACCTGCATGTGCCCACTCAACGCCGGGCTAATGGCGTAGCCAAAGCTGTAGCCCATGTTGATCAGGGCGGCGGTGATGCCTCTGGCTTCGGTGTTGACCTGGGCCATGGCAAAAGCCTGATAAACGGGGATGGTCATGTTCATCAGAAGTAAGCGGATCAAGTAAGCGGCGGCGCTGACGCCGAACCAGGGGGCAAAGCCTAATAAAGCCATGAAGGGAATAGACAGCGCCTGGGTGAGGATAAAGGCGTTAATGCTGCCGTACCGTTCAGCCAGGGGCGGGGCTGCCAGCAAACCAAGGCCAATGGCGAAGGAGCCCGCCGCAAACAGAGAGCCTATGGCGGCGTCGCTGCTGTGGTGCGT
>JAGVTM010000532.1 GCA_019136785.1 Chloroflexota bacterium
TGGGGGTGTCTGTTGGCGTGGGCGTCGGGGTGTCCGTTGGCGTGGGGGTATCGGTTGGCGTGGACGTCGGGGTATCGGTTGGCGTCGGCGTCGGGGTGTCTGTTGGCGAAGGCGTTGCCGTTACGGTAGGCGTGAGGGTGGCAGTCGCCGTGGCGGTGGGGGTGAAGGTGGCTGTAGCTGTCGCCGTGGGCGTATCCGTCGGCGTGGCAGACGGGGTGAGGGTGATGGTGGGCGTGGGGGTAATGGTGGGCGTCAGCGTGGGCGTGAGCGTTGGCGTGGCTGTGGGCGTAAACGTTGGCGTGGCGGTGTCGGTAGGCGTGGGCGACAGCGTCGGCGTAGCCGTGTCGGTGGGCGTGGGGGAGAGGGTGGGCGTAGCCGTATTGGTGGCTGTGGGCGAAGGCGTCGGCGTGGGTTCAGGTTCCATGAAGCCGAAGTCAAAGGTGTGGTTGTTGCTGCCGCTGCCGCCGGTGGTGATGGAAACGCCAATGGTGCTACCAACGGTGACGCCATCGGAATCAATGTTGTCGGGACCAGCGTTGGGCGTGGTGGGAATGAGGCCAAAAAGAATCCCGGCGGGGGCGTATCCTTCGGGGCGGAAGTCGTTGGCGTCAATTAAAATGACGTAACTGTGGTTGCGCTCGACGCCATCGGCGCCGTTCATCATGACGTTGCTGCGATTAAAGATGAATTGACCGGCGGCGTCGGTGGTGGTGACGCCCACGACGTTTTGGCGGCTAGGATCAAACAGGAGGATGCTGACTTCGGCAATGCCCGGATCGTCTGCGTCTTGAATACCGTTGCGGTTAACGTCCAGCCAGACGCGGTTGCCCAACTCAATGGGCGCCGGGTTGCACAGGGCTTCCAGGTCGCCCAGACCGTTGGCATGGCCGAAAGTGGGCAGGTCGTCGGTGAGGCCGGCGCCGCCGTTGGTATCGTAAATGCGGTAATCGCGGAAAGCTGTGCCGTCGGTGAGGGACAGCCAGCGAATGCCGGCATCCCAGGCGTTTGACGAGTATGCGGGCTGCTGCACGAAAGGCACCGGGTTAGAAATCGCCGCAATCAAGTAGGCCGTACCAGGTACATATTCAATGCTGCCCAGGCTCAATTCGGTGCGTGTTGACTGCTGGTTGTCATTAAAGAAAAATTCTCTTCCTGGATTGCCTGGGCCTGTGCCGGGAGTACTATCTGAAGGGCCCAGGTCACCGCAGGCGGCGTTGCTTTCCAACGTCCAACTGCCATTGATGCGGCAAGCCACCAGAATATCGCCAGCCGCGTCGCCGTTGTAACGCGCCGGGCCCGTGAGGGCGCGCGTGTAATAACCCATCTGGTCGCCAAAGCGGTCGCGGATAGCCAGAAACATATGGCCTGCGCCGTCAAATTCAATGTTGGATAGGATGGGCTGTGGCCCATAGGCAGCCAGGTTGCTCAGGCCAGAACCGTGTGGAGTAACGGTAAAGGACGATGTCCAGGGACCCCACTCTGCCTGGGAGCACTGGTTCTGGAAATTAAGAATACAGCCGCGAGGGTAGTTTAGGGGGAAACCTAATTCCAGGGTAAACCCGTTTTCGGGATGGGCAGGATCAAAAGAAGAAACGTAGGCGTACAGATCATTGGTGCTGCCGGTGGTTTGGGCGGTGCAAGTCGAACCCACGTAGACGCGACCGTCAAAGACGCCAATGCCAAAGTGGCGCAGGTTGTCATAGTTGGGCGCGCCGCCTGTGTTGCATTGCGGCGGGGCCACGTTAATAGGAAAGTAGGTCACATTGGCGGACGTAGGCTGCTGCGGTGGGATGCCCACGTGGACGTTGTACAGCCGCTTGTCGCGCAGATTGACCAGCCACAAAGATTCGCCGTCTTCGCTGATGTCCATGTCGCCAAAGGCAGTTTTGCCGACGGCGTCCCAGGTAGCCGCATTTTCTTTGAGCCAGTTGGTGCCGATGGGGTGGGGGTTGCTGCCGGCATAGCCGCCAATGACGTTCAGATTAGCCAGCAGGTTAACCTGACCCGTTTGCATATCAATTTCGTAGATACCGCCCGTATCGCCGGGGCCAAAGCCAGCGTGCCGCTTCATGTAGGCGCTGGCAAACAGCGTGCCGCTCTCGCGCTGGTAAGCCAGACCGTAAACCGTGCCCGTCTGGTGCGTCTTGGCTTCGGCGGCGTAAGCAGGCTCATCATAGGGCAGGGGCCCATAAAGCTGCGCCCCGGCTCGTTCCAGGCCCGCGCCGTAGGGGAAGGTAACAATGGTGTTGCTCATGACCTCTACGCCGCTCTGCCCGCCGAAAATAGCCTGGGCGGCGGCGATGTCGGGCGGTTGCACCTGGCAGAATTGGGCCGGGTTGTTGATGCCCAGGTTGGCGCTGCATTTGGGACTGGTGATAAAGGAGATGGTGGTGTTTGAGCCGTTGCCGGCAGGCCCGGTGAGAAAGCCTGCGGGCAGATTGCTGAACTCCAGGCGCACCTGTTCGCCATTGGGAACAGCCAGTTCATAGTTGCCTGATTCGTCCGTGACGGCGCTGATGACGTTGCCGGCGGCGTCGGTGGCGCTGGCGGTGACGTTGGCAACACCCGGCTCCCATTCGCTGGGCAGACCATTGGCGTTGTAGTCGCGGTAGACTGTGCCGGCAATCATGCCGTTGCAGTCGGCTACCTGGTAGGCGGCAATGTAGCTGGTGTTGGTCACAGGCACGTTGATGTAGTGGGAAGCTGTGCCGGCGTCTGACCAGCCCACAAACTCGTACAATGTATTGTCCAGCAACTGCGTCTGTTCAGCGGAGATCAGATGTTCAAAACCAATCA
>JAGVTM010000252.1 GCA_019136785.1 Chloroflexota bacterium
ACTGCGCAAGCTGTTCCGCGTTTCGCAGGCTGCCGCTTCCAGCATTGAAGCCGAGGCGCGCATTCGCAATACGGTCAACGCCGTACAGGACAGCCTGAACCAGGCCAGCGTGGCTATTTACATTTTGGATGAGTCGGAGCGGCAGCTTGTACAGGTTGCCGCCCGTGGCAGCCAGGTTTTTGCGCTCACGCTGTCGCCGGATCAGGGGTTGGCGCGGCAGGCGCTTACCTGGGGGCAGCCAATCATCGTCAATGACCTGCGCACGCTGAGCGGCGTCGCCCCACAGGACGACGCGCCACCATATGATGGCGCGCCGTATGACGGCGGGCTGCAAGGCAGCGGGCTGCAAGGCAGCGGGCTGCAAGGCAGCCACACCTTTTCGCAGCTTGTCGTGCCATTGGCATTGGGGCGGCGGGTGATTGGCATTATCAGTGTGCAAAGCCAGCAATTGAATGCTTTTAGCGAAGATGACGTGCGGCTGCTGCAAACGTTGAGCGGCAACCTGGCGGCCACGGTGGAAAGCGCCCGCCTGTTCCAGGAAATTCAGGCAGCTAATGAACGGCTGCGGGAAGTGGATCGGCTGAAGACCCAGTTCCTGGCAAATATGTCGCATGAACTGCGCACGCCCCTGAATTCGATCATTGGTTTCTCCCGCCTGATGCTCAAAGGAATTGACGGGCCCATTACCGCCGAACAGGAAGAGGATTTGACCTCCATCCACCAAAGCGGGCAGCATTTGCTGCGGCTGATCAATGATATTCTGGATATGTCCAAGATCGAGGCAGGCAAGATGGTGCTGCTGTTTGAGCAGGTGGATCTGGTGGAGGTGGCGCGCAATGTGCTGGCAACGATTACGGCGCTGTTAAGCGACAAGCCGGTGGCGCTGTTAACGGAGTTTGACCCTGAACTGCCGCTGATTGAAGCTGATCCCATTCGCATCCGCCAGATTTTACTGAATCTGTTGTCGAACGCCGCCAAATTTACAGATGCCGGCACAATTCGCCTGCAAATCCAGCGCGAAGACGGCTTTGTGCACCTGCAAGTAGCGGACACAGGCAAAGGAATTGAAGAAAAGCATTTCGACAAGTTGTTCCGCGAGTTTGAACAGGTGGACGCTTCACCCACCCGCGAAGTCGGCGGCACCGGGCTGGGGCTGCCTATCACCAAGAACCTGGTCACGTTGCACGGCGGCGAAATCTGGCTGGAAAGCGAATGGGGACGCGGCTCGACTTTCCACGTCCGCCTGCCCATTCAGCAGAAAGAACAACCGGCCATCAGCGCCTGACGCTGCCGGCAGGCAAACGCCCCTTCGCAAAAGGTACGCCCATTGAACGCCAACCTATCCCCACGCCAGTTCCAGATTGTTTGCCGCGCCTGTGGTTTTGCCAGACCTGGTTTTACCAGACCATATACCCAACCTGAGCCGGCTTGCGCCCGCTGTGGGCAAACGTGGCTGGATGCCGTTTATGATCTCCGTCAAATTGGTCCAACCTGGTGGCAGCGGCTGCGCCAATATGGGGTTGGAATGTGGCGCTACCGCGACTTGCTGCCCATTGCGGAGGATGAGCATATTGTGACGTTGGGCGAAGGGTGGACGCCGCTGCTGCCGGCAGCCAATCTGGGCTTGATGTTGGGCCATGCGAATCTCTACATTAAGGATGAACGTCAGGGACCAACAGGCTCTTTTAAGGATCGCCAGGCCGCCATTGCCATCTCCACCATGAAGGCTGCCGGCATCAAAGAAGCCGTTGTAGCTTCCACAGGCAACGTGGCTATCGCCTACTCCGCCTACTGCGCGCGGGCAGGCATCAAGCTGTGGGCTTTTGTGCCCAGTTCCGTGCCCGCCGAAAAGATGCGCGAAGTAGCCCTCTATGGCACGGAAGTTATCAAGGTCACCGGGACTTATGACCAGACGAAGCAGGTGGCGGCTCGCTTCGCCGCCGCCAAGAATCTATACCTGGATCAAGGTATCAAAGGCATTGCCGCCAAAGAAGGGATGAAAACGCTGGCGTTTGAAGTGGCGGAGCAGTTGGGCGCGCTGCAAGCTGGCGGCAACGCGCCCGCCTGCTGGCGCGCGCCTGACTGGTATGTACAGGCGGTGAGCGGGGGGCTGGGGCCGGTGGGCGTCATGAAAGGGTTTGCCGAACTGCAACAAATGGGGCTGGTGGATCGGCTGCCCAAACTGGCCTGTCTGCAAGTGGCGGGCTGCGCGCCGATGGCGCAGGCTTTCAAGCGGGGTCAGCGCGCACCCATGGATGTGACGCATCCGCACACCGATATTAACGTGTTGGCGACGGGTATGCCGGGTCAGGCTTATGAGGTGTTGTTTGACCTGATCCAGCAGCATGGCGGCGCGTTTGAAGTGGTCAGCGACGCGGCCGCTTTCCGGGCAATGCACGCTCTGGCGAAGATTGAGGGGTTGTCGGTGGAGCCAGCCACGGCGGTGGCGTTTGCGGGGGTGATTGAGATGGTACGTGCCGGCATCATCCGTCCTGAAGAAACGGTCGTCATCAACTGTTCCGGGCACACTTTCCCCGTGGAAAAGCATATCCTGGGCGAACACATCGCCCGGGACATGCCGCTGGATCAAGTCATGACCCAAGGCGGACGTGAAGAAGGCTTACTCACGGCTCTGGAAGAATTGGACGAGCGCGTGCAGCGCATCGCCATCATTGAAGACAACGCGGACGCCAGCCGCCTGATCCGGCGCATTCTACAGGCGCAAGGCGACTTCCTCATCGAAGAGGCGCAAGATGGCCTGGACGGTTTGACCCTCATCAAACGCACCC
>JAGVTM010000053.1 GCA_019136785.1 Chloroflexota bacterium
AGTGAAGTTCTGTAGAGCGATGGAGATTGCGCCACAATGAGCGCCTGTATTGTAGTAAATCAAGTACATGTCGCTAATTGGGTCAAAGCCCCAGACGCCCCTGTTACCGTCGTTATCCATAAAAGCGGCGGTGTCTGCCAGGAGGTAGGAACCGGAGCCGCTGCTGCCGTCGTCCATTTCATACTGGAAGTAGAGGGTGGTGAGGACGAGGTTGGGCGCGGGTTCATCTGCCTGGGCGGGCGGCGGCGCGGCATACAAGACGACCGCCACAGCGAGCGACAGGCAGGTGAGTAAAAATCTGAACGGTTTCATGAGATTGCTCCTTGTCAAGCACAATTGCCGGCATACCGTGAGGGCTGCCGGCATCTTTCAAGTTTTTGGCTGGTTGAAGGTTACAGCGAGGTAGGGGGGAGAGACTTCAATCAGACGGGAAGTCAGGGCTGGTGAAACGGCGTGGTTCACCACACGCTCACGGTATGGACAGACTTACGGTTAACCCCAGGCGCTGCGGCGAAATTCTCTGGCGCTGCGGCGTGTTCGTCTATGATGGAGACTGCTCCCAACAAGCGCCCATCACAAAGGTCGCATGGCTCTGCGACGGTTGCTATCAATGTATTTTCCCGTGCTCATAGTGTATGCCAGACTGGAGAGCAGTTATAGTGACAAATGTCACCTGTGCGCAGTTTTACTTGAGGGGAGTGATGTATACTAGTGTTCTGTCAGCCGTGATTTGATAGATTGGTTCAATCTGGGAGATTGAACCAATCTAATCCATCATTTTATGCTTGACGAGACACTAGGGGCAGATGGTTCTATTTTCTGTAACTGCGCCGCCGCCAGAGGCGCGCGGCGCTTAAAAACGGGATTCTCAGGCGCGGCTAAAAGGGCGTTTGCCGGCGCGCCGCCGCGCCAGGAGGCTGGCAGTTACAGCCAAACAGTGAAGGAAAAAAGCAGCGTGGTGAAACAGAGGCGGCTGCAGGTGCTGCAAATGCAAATAGAGCGGCTGGAAAAGCGGCTGCAGCGGCTGCGGCAGTGGAGCAACCGCTACGCCTGGCTGCGGCTGGGGGCGTTTCTGGCGGGGGCGCTGGCTGCCGGCATCCTGTACGAACAATGGGGCCCGTTGTGGGGCAGCGGCGTGCTGCTGCTGGCGCTGTTCGCCTTTGCCCTGTTGGTACGCCAGCACCGCCGCATTGACCGCCACATCACCCAATACACCCTGTGGCAGCAGATCAAGCGCGCCCACCTGGCCCGCGCCACGCTGGACTGGACGCAGATACCACCCGCCGCCTTTGCCCAGCCCGATTTCCGCCATCCGTTTGAGCCAGACCTGGACCTGGTTGGTTCCGTGTCGCTGCACCGCTTACTGGACACCTGCGCTTCCCAGGGAGGCAGCCGCCGGCTGCGCGACTGGCTGACCGCGCGCGTCCCCGACTGTGAGCAGATTGGGCGGCGGCAGGGCCAGGTGCAGGAACTGGCGCGGCAAACGTTGTTCCGCGACCGCCTGGCGCTGCACGCGCAGTTGGCGGCGCGCCGCCCGGTGTTGTCGCTGCGCCGCGCGGATGAACCGCCGGACGCAGGCGAGGGCAAGTGGCGCGCCGATGATCTGTTAGCCTGGCTGGAGCGACAGCCGCCGTCGCCCACGCTGCACCGCTGGCTGGGGCTGGGCGGCGGGCTGGCGGCGCTGAACGCCATTTTGTTTTTGTTGCACGCGCTGGGCGCTGCGCCGCCGTGGTGGCAGCTTACGCTGCCGGCATATCTAGGCGTGATCATGTTGTCGTCGCGGCTGACGGGGACGGCTTTTCGAGATGCATCGCTGCTGCACGATGCTTTGCAGCAGTTGATTGAGGTGTTTCGCCACCTGGAACAGTTTTCATATCGGGCGACGCCGCAGCTGCAGCCGGCGGCAGCGCCGTTTCGGGACGCAGCGCAGCGCCCGTCTCGCTTTTTGCAGCAGATAAGGCGGCTGGTAACGGCGACGGGCGCGGGCAAGAACCCGGCTCTGTGGCTGGCGCTGAATGCGCTGTTTCCCTGGGATTTGTATTTCACCTACCGCTTGCAGCAGGCGCAGCAGGCGCTGCGGCGGCAGTTGCCTGTCTGGCTGGACGCCTGGTTTGAGATAGAGGCGCTCAGCGCCCTGGCGAACTTTGCCTATCTCCATCCGGATTACGCTTTTCCCACCATTCTGCCAGAGGCGGACGGCGCGGCGTCTGTTTTGACGGCGGTGGGATTGGGGCATCCGCTGCTGCCCGCCGCGGCCGGCGGGGCAGCATCTCCCCGCGTCTGCAACGACTTTACCCTCTCCCGCCTGGGGGAAGTGATCCTCATCACAGGCTCCAATATGGCCGGCAAAAGCACCTTCCTGCGCACGGTGGGGATCAGTCTGGCGCTGGCATATGCCGGCAGCCCCGTCCCTGCCGCTGCCCTGCAAACCCGCCTTTGTCGCCTGTATACTTGCATCCGCGTCACCGATTCCGTCACCGACGGCATTTCCACCTTTTACGCCGAAGTGCAGCGGCTCAAAGAATTGCTGGCGGAGCTGCAGCGTCCCCATCCGCTGCCGCTGCTGGCTTTGATTGACGAAATCTTCCGCGGCACCAACAACCGCGAGCGCCTGCTGGGCAGCCGCGCCTACATTCGGGCGCTGGCCGGGCAGCCGGGCATCTTTCTCATTTCTACCCACGATCTGGAACTGGTACAGTTGGCGCAGGAAATGCCGGCACTCCACAACTACCACTTCCGCGACGACATCCGCGACGGGCGTATGGTCTTTGACTACCACCTTTACCCCGGCCCCTGCCCCACCACCAACGCCCTGAAGATCATGCGGCTGGCTGGCTTGCCCGTGCCCCCGCTCCCTGAACCTGACCTATGAACAAGACCCCTTATGTCCCCCCCGGCGGCCCGCCGCGCGTGGCGCCGCCCAGCCCTGAAATCTACGCCGCCATGGGCGAAGCCAACATCTTTCAAATGCTGGCGGACTTTTATGAGGAACTGGCGCAATCATCCCTGCGACCCATGTTCCCCGCCGACATGGCTGCTGCTTCCCGCAAATCTGCCGCTTTCTTTGTCGGACTGTTGGGCGGCCCCCCTCTCTACCAGCAGCAGTACGGCTCCCCCATGCTGCGTGCCCGCCATCTGCCATTCCCCATAGACGAAACCGCCCGCCAGACCTGGCTGGCTTGCTTCGAGCGCGTCCTGGAACAGGCCCCCGCTCGCTACAACTTCCCGGAACAGCACCTGGAAGGGTTTTACATCTTCCTGCGCGACTTCTCGGTGTGGATGGTCAATACGGCTTGAGTAGTTGACAATTGACAGTCAGGTAACACCCCAGTAACTCGTGGAGATCTCTTTACCCGCCTACCGGGCCCGCAAAGCGAGCAAAAAGGTATCAGCGATGGGTGTCAGCCCCCGCCATAGGCAGGGGCTGACACCCACCACGATTAAGTGCAGCGCTACCCCGCGCTAGCTTTGCGTGGGAGCAGCTAGAAGAGCCGCAGCCGGCGGCGGTGGCAGAAATCACCGCGCCGGGTTACCGCGTTGTGCCGGCATTCTTGCTCGTGCGCTGCCTCAAGCCAGTTAGCGACAGATAGACAGATATAGCCGCCGCGCGCGCCGCTTTTCAAACGCGCCAGCGCAAAGTCGCCTGATCCAGCGCCTCCATTTCTGCGGCTGTCAAAGAAAACTGCAACGCGGCGGCGTTGTCTAGCGCCTGTTTACCATTCTTGGCGCCAGGGATGGGAAGCACCGTGGGGTTTTGCACCAGCCAGCGCAGGGCAACCTGGCTGGGCGTCCTGGAATACTTTTGCCCAATGGTTGTTAGCAGCGCAATCAGCGGTTGAATGGCGTCCAAAGTCTGGCGGTTATATTGGGGGAGAATGCGCCTGAATAAGCCGCCTGGGCGTTTTTTCGCTGAATATTTGCCGGTCAGCAGACCGCCCGCCAGCGGCGAATAGGCGATGAGCGTAACACCTAACTCGCGGCAGGCATCCAATACGCCGTTTGTTTCCGGTTGGCGTTTCAGCAGAGAGTATTCGACCTGATTCGACGCCAGCGGCAGCCCGCGGCTGGCAAGCGCGGCGTGCGCCTGGCGCATTTGCGCCGCCGAATAATTGCTCACGCCCACCGCCTTGATCTTGCCCACCTCAACCGCATCCGCCACAAAGTTCATCAGGGTGGGAATAGATGTGCGCGGATTGGGGTAATGATGCTGGTATAAATCAATCGAATCGCGCCCCAATCGGGTCAGCGTCATTTCCAACTCTTTGGGAAAATCCTCCGCCCGGAACGAAAAGCCAGATGGAAACTTGGTGGCAATGATGGCATCCTGTTCGCGCGCCAGTTCGCCCAGCCGGCGTTCCGCTGCGCCCATGCTGTACATTGCCGCCGTGTCGAACAAATTAACGCCCGCCGCGATGCTCAGTTCAAGCGCGCGTTTCTCCTCTTCGATGCCATGCGCGCCGCCATAGGCGGTTTTGGCGGGGTGTAAACGGGCAAGCCCTCTGGCATCGCCCCAGGTCATTGCGCCGACGCCCATGCGCGGCACGCGCAAATTGCTGCGACCCAAAACTGCGCTGTGTTCCATGTCTACCTTCCTGATTCCATGATCTGCTTTTTTTTCACGAATTCTTCTGCTTGTGAAATTTCCTCAAATATGCTACGATACAGACCTGTATCACCTGTAGTATATTATACGATACAGACCTGTATCGTGTCAAGAGGGAAATGACGATGAAAAAAGATGTGGCTCCCAAGGATAAGGTCTTTCAAACTGCCTCCCGTCTCTTTTACCAGCATGGCTACCGCGCCGTCGGCGTGGACACCCTGGCTGCCGAATCGGGTATTGGCAAGATGACGCTTTATCGCCACTATCCTTCTAAGGATGACCTGATTGTGGCTTATCTGCGGGACAGCGATGAACTATTCTGGAGGCTCTTCGCCGAAATCACCCAAGACGCCCCGACTGCGCGTGAGAAGCTGCTGGCATTTTTCGCCTCTTTGCAGGAATATGTATTGTCTCCCGCCTGTTATGGCTGTCCTTTTCTCAACGTGGCTACGGAATATCCTGAACCCGATTACCCTGGTCACCAGGTGGCGATTGCACACAAGCAATCTGTGCGCGCCCGCTTTCACCAACTGGCAAAGGAAGCCGGCGCAAAAGAGCCTGACGTTTTAGCCGACCAGCTTTTTCTATTGATGGACGGCGCCTATATGGCGTCGCGCATGTTTGGCGCGCCAAATCCCGCCGCCCACCTTGCCGCCGCCGCGCGGGCGCTGATTGACTCCGCCAGCGGTTGAAGGTAGTGTATGCTGAAGCGCGCCCAAAATTGGACATTGAGAGGATAATCGGGTAATCGCGCGCCCACTGCCAGGGCAGGGGTACTGTAGGGCGAGGCTTCACCTGCGTTTTATCAGCGTCATCAGCGAGTTAGTAAGGACTTTTCCGACAAACTGCTGGATTCTATCGTACACGAATGCTGCCATGAAACAAGCGATCATGCACGTGGCGCTGGTGGTACGCGACTACGACGAAGCCATCGCCTTCTTTTGCCACAAGCTTCATTTCACCCTGGTTGAAGACAGCTACCAGCCGGAACAGGACAAGCGCTGGGTGCTGGTAGCGCCGCCGGGTTCCGGCGGGACTGCGCTTTTACTGGCGCGCGCTGCCACGCCAGAGCAGGCAGCGTTTATTGGCCGGCAAACGGGCGGCCGCGTATTCTTGTTCCTGAGTACGGATGACTTCTGGCGGGATTATACAGACATGCTCGCTGCCGGCATTCGCTTCGTTCGCCCGCCGCAAACAGCCGCCTATGGCACAGTCGCCGTGTTCGAGGATCTGTATGGGAATCTGTGGGACCTGATCGGCCCGAATAGTCAGGAGATAACTTAAGCGTCTCCGCGCCGCCTTACCTGCGTCTCTGGTAGACGACTTCACCATCGTCGCCAGGTCGTCAAACATTGACAGATCAGATTACAAAAGGTAGACCAAATGTTCTGTATTGTGTTATAATAGTCAGTGGTTAGCGACCTGTTGCCAACTATTCCTGATGCAATTACAAACAAGGAGAATCCCACATGCACGTTGTAACGAGTTATCCCGATGGTGTTTTTAACTGGGTGGACCTGTCCACGCCCGACCCGGCCGGCGCTACGGCGTTTTATACGGCTCTTTTTGGTTGGGAGCATGAGGATATACCCATCCCCATGGGTGGGTTCTATACGATGCTGCGCATGGATGGTAAGAATGTAGCCGGTTTGGGCCCGATGGCGCCGGGGATGGAAGGAATGCCGGCATTCTGGGCCTCCTACATTAAACACAGCGACGCCGACGCCATTGCCGCCCGCATCGCCGAAGCCGGCGGTACGGTGATGATGCCGCCTATGGACGTGATGGAAGAAGGGCGCATGTTGATGGCGCAAGACCCCACCGGGGCCATGTTTGGCGTCTGGCAGCCGCGCAACCACATCGGGGCGCAGGTGGTCAACGCCCCCAACGCCCTCATCTGGAACGAACTGCAAACCCGGGACGCCGCCGCCGCCGAAGCCTTTTACGCCCACGTTTTTAGCTGGACGGCTGCCCACGATGGTTCTGGCTACGTCGTCTTTGCCGCGGGTGATCGCCGCCAGGCCGGCATGATGCAAATGGACGACTCCTGGGGGCCCGTGCCGCCCAACTGGGCCGTTTATTTCATGGTGGAAGACCTGGAAGGCAACGTGGCCAAAGCGCAACAACTGGGCGGCAACGTCCTGGTTCCACCCACCGCTGCCGGCGACATGGGCCGCTTTGCCGTGCTGCAAGACCCGCAGGGCGGCGTCTTCACCGTCATGCAGTTTGACGGCCCCGTTGACCCGCCCCCCGGCGCATAACCCATCACTGTGTAGGGCGGGTTGCCAACCCGCCCATCGCCTGACAGAGAGACCCCCATCCCCCTAAAGGGGGCAGTCCCCCAGGGGGGATGGGGCTTTTCGGAGAGGGCAAGCGGCGCTGCGCCCCCGGCAATTTTGTAGCTCCCTCATACTTCATACTTCATACTTCATACCTCATACTTCATACTTCCCCAACCCCTTCTTATCAATCTTCCCCGCCCCCGTTTGTGGCAGTTCCGGTAGAAAGACGAACGATTTAGGCACTTTGTAGCCGGCCAGCCGCTCTTTGCAAAACGCTTGCAGCGTCGCCGCCGTCGTTTTCTGCCCGGCAGCCAATACCACAAACGCCCGCCCCACTTCCCCCCAGGTTTCATCCGGCACGCCAATGACTGCCGCCGCCGCCACCGCCGGATGCGCGTGCAACACGGACTCAATTTCCGCCGGATAGACGTTTTCGCCGCCAGAAATAAACATCTCCTTCAACCGCCCTACAATCCGGTAATACCCCTCGCCGTCGCGCACCGCCGCGTCCCCTGTGTGCAGCCACGCCTGCCCGCTGGGGTCGGCGGCAATGGGGTGGATGGCGGCGGCGGTGGCTTGCGGGTTGCGCCAGTAGCCGGCGCACAGGTGCGGGCCCCTGATGACCAGTTCACCCGCCTCGTCCGCGGCGCATTCTCGTCCATCCGCGTCTATTACCTTTACGTCCACAAATTGCAGGGGAAAGCCCACGTACCCCGGCTTGCGGCGCACGTCGGCGGGGGGCAGCCAGAAGGTGTTGGGCCCCGCTTCGGTCAAGCCGTAGCCCGTCTTGAAATCTACGCCGCGCTCCCAGAACTTCTCAAACACGGGCAGTGGGCAGGGCGCGCCGCCGGAGATGACCAGCTTCAGGCGTGAAAAGTCGGACGTGGCCCAGCGCGGATGCTGCTGCAGGCGGATAAACATGGTGGGCACGCCGAAAAAGAGGGTGGCGCTGCCGGCATCTACCAGATCAAACACCTGGTCGGGGTCGAACGTGCGGCACACAATAGATGCGCCGCCGGCGAGGATCAGAGGGAAGGTGAAGACGTTCAGCCCGCCCGTGTGAAACAGGGGCGCATTTAAGATAGCCGTGTCTGCTCCCGTCAAGCCCCAACTGAAATTAGTATTGACCGCATTCGCCAGCATGGCCCGATGCGTCAGCACGGCTCCCTTAGGCAGCCCGGTGGTGCCGCCTGTGTAACAAATGACCCAGGGATCGTCCGCCGCCAGGTCTATGGGCGGCGGCGGAGTGGGGGGATAGGTTGCGCGCGCGGCAAAGCTGGCGTCGCCGGCTGCCGCCTTATCCGCCAGAGCCGCCCAATGGCGGACGCTGTCCACTCCGCGCAGTTGGGCCACCGTATCCAGAAAATCAGGCCCATAAATAAGAGCGACCGGCTCGGCGTCTTGCAGCAGCGCCGCCAACTCCGCCGCCGTCAGCCGCCAGTTCAGATTTTGCAGGATAACGCCCAGGCGACCGCAAGCCAGCCAGATGTCCAGGTAGTCGCTGCTGTTCATCGCCAGCGCCGCCAGGCGATCCCCCTTTCTTAGCCCAAATTCTTCGTATAGCCAGTTGGCGGCCTGATTAACGCGCGCCGCCCAGTCGCGGTAAGTGCGCGGCTGGCGCTGGTTGAGTGTGTCTACCAGCGCAATTTTATCGGGCGTCAACTGCGCCCGCCGCGTGAGGTAGTCGCCAATGATCATATTCTTTCCCCATTGAACTACAAGCTATTCCGCCAGCATCGTAGGGCGGGTTGGCAACCCGCCCCCTGCTTTCCCGCCAGCGCCGTAGGGATTCCTCCCCTTCGACAGGCTCAGGGCTCAGAATAACAAGAGTATGTTCGTCTTTAACCGCTGCGGGGACGCAGCCAGACGGCCAGTTTGGGCCACAGGTTTTCTTTGGCGTTTCTGCCGGCAACAATCCCAATATGCCCCCCTTCAATCACCACCGTTTCCTTATCCGCGCTGCTGACCAGATCATTCAAAATCAACACAGAAGGGGAAGGGGCAATGTGATCCTGCGTAGCCGTGATGCTCAGCAGCGGCGCGCCGATGTTTGCCAGATTGACCAGTCGCCCGCCGATCTCCAGCGTCCCCTGCGCCAGCCGGTTTTCCTGGTACAGCGCCTGGATATACTTTTTATAGGCTGCTCCCGGAAAATCCACTTCATCGCGCAGCCAGTATTGCAGCCCCAAATAATCTTGCAGCCGCGCCTCATTGTCCAGCCGTTCCCACAGGCTGAGTTCCTGACGCAGCCAGTTGCCGGGGATGGCATTGTCAAAGGCGCCGTTCATCAACCAGCCCGGCATATTGCCATAAGCGCCCACAATTGCCTGCGGGCGGAAGCGATCAGGACGAGTCCAGGCGCAGAGCAAGCCATCGTCGCTGAAATCAATCGGCCCCGCCAGATTGATCAGGTTGGCGACGTCGTGCGGGTAGAGGGCGGCGTAAATGGCGGTGAAAATGCCGCCGATGCAGTAACCCAGCAGCGAAACCGGTTCCCCGCCCGTGGCCCGCCGCACCCGCTGCACCAGCCGCCGCAAATAGGTCACGACGTAATCGTCGAAGGCGTCGAAGCGGTCTTCGGGGCCCGGCGCGCCCCAATCCACCGCCCACACGTCAAACCCTTGCTGCAACAGATAAGCGACCAGGCTGCGTCCCGGCTGCAAATCCATGATGTAATAGCGGTTGATGATAGACGGAACCAGCAGCAGCGGTTTGCGCAGCGCGTCGTCACGCTCAGAATTCGTGTAGTGAAGGAGGCGGCATTTGTTGACGGTGTAAACGGTTTCCGCCGGGGTGGGGGCTAACTGCAATTCTGCCGGCAGCGGCGGGCGGCTCTTCACTTGCCACCAGCGCAGGCTGCGGGCAACGGTGCGGCGTTGGTAGGCGGTGCAATCTTCATAGAGGGTAGCGACGGCGTTTGGCAACATGGGAGAGTCCTGTAGAAGGAAAGAATAATAATTAATGGTTGAATTGCTGAACAGGTGAATTGTTAACGAAGTGTGTCAGTGACCGTCCGGGAGCACCCTTCATTAGCCGTTCAACAATTCACAAATTCACCCATTAATTATTTTACTGTGGGCGGTCAGCCAGGCGCCCAGCGGGGGCCAGAGATATTTGGGAGCGCTGCGCCCGGCGACCATGCCCACGTGCGGCCCCTTGAGCATCAGCAGTTCCTGATCGGGACTGCCGACCAGGTCGTTGAGAATGGTCACGGAGCGGGCGGGGGCGGTTTCGTCCTGTTCCGAAGCAATGCTGAGCACGGGACAGGTGATGCGCCCCAGGTCTACCAGCCGGTCGTGCACGGTGAAGCGGAAGTGCACCAACTGATTCTCCTGGTAAAGCGCCTGCACGTAACGGCGGAAAGCGGCGCCGGGGAAGTCCACCTGGTCGAAAATCCAGGTCTGCATGGCGGCAAAGCTGCGCACGTAATCGTCATTGTCCATCTGCTCGAACAGGTACAGGGCGCGCAGCAGGTGGCTGGTAGGGCGCAGCATCTGGAAGGTGGCGCAGAGCAGGGCGGCGGGGATGTTGCCATAGGCGGCGACCAGTTTGTCGGCGTCGAACCAGTCGGCGCGGGTGAGCAGGGAGAAGATGCCTTCGTCGTGGTAGTTGATGGGCCCCGCCAGGTTGATGAGGTTGGCAACGCGACTGCCATCCAGGGCGGCGTAGACGGCGGCGAACATGCCGCCCATGCAGTAGCCGAGTAAGGTCGCCTGCGCCGCGCCGCTGCGCGCCAGCACGGCGTCCAGGGCTTGATGCAGATAGAGGCTGAGGTGGTCGTCGAGGGAGATGCCGGCATCTGCCGCCGCCGGTTGCCCCCAATCCAACATATACACATCCAGCCCCAGCGAAACCAGATAGTGCATCAGGCTGCGTTCGGGCAGCAGGTCCAGGATGTAGTAGCGGTTGATAAGCGAGGGCACGCACAGCACGGGAATAGGGTACAACTGCGCCGCCGTAGGGCGATAGCGCAGCAGCCGCGCCCGCCCCATCCGCCAGACCTCATCGGCGGGCGTTTGCCCCACCTGGCTCTGCCCCAGGTGGTATGCGTGCAGCGACCCCATCCACTGGGCATAGCTTTGCCACACGGCGGCATACCCCGTTTGCCACAGGTCATACCACTGCCGCCACAACTGGCCCAAAGCATCCACCGAATCAGTCATCAATAGATTTTTACCGCAAAGAATATTTTTACCGCCAAGACGCCAAGAGCGCAAAGGAGCCTATCCTTTCTTCGCGCCCTTAGCGTCTTGGCGGTGATTTTTTTCTTACCACCCTTAGCGGCTTTGCGGTGAATTCTCTTTGCCGGCATCCAACGCCGCAATCAGGTCATCCAGCCGCTGGCCCAGGTCATCCGCCAGGATTTGCAGCCGGTTGATCTGGTGCAAAATGCGCGTCTGGCTGTCGTGCGTGGGCAGTTGCCACGTTTCCAGGTTCGCCTGTACCGCCTGGTTGACCGCCTGCTGGCTTTTCAGCCCCATTTCCATGGCTTGCCAGGCGCTTTTCAGAAAAGCGGGATCGCGCAAAATGGCGTTCCAGAAATCTGCCGTCTGCTTTTCCCACTGCTCAAAAGATTGCTTGAAGAGGTCGTCTGGTTTGGGAAACATAAGGAAGTATGGGCGACGACAATCTGCCGTCAGCTTTCTTTCTTGACCAGCGCCAACAGTTGGTCCATTTGCTGCTGCATCGCGGCAATGCCGGCATTCACCATCTCAAACTGGCTGTTCACTACCTTCTCTACCGCCGCCTGCATCTGCTGCTGGAACGCCTGCGACATCTCCAGGTTCTTTTCCAACAT
>JAGVTM010000440.1 GCA_019136785.1 Chloroflexota bacterium
ATTTTTCGCGCCTGCGCGTGAGGCTTTTTTGAAGCATGGGCGGGTTGCCAACCCGCCCTACGGTGTGGTGTTGTAGCCCGATTTTCCAAAATCGGGGGGGGGCGATTTTGGAAAATCACCTTACATTTGCGAGGGGCGATTTTGGAAAATCACCCTACATTTACGAAGGAAATGTAACCAGAACCGGGCAGATTGTAAAAGGGGGCAGGCGATTCGTCAATAAATGGCGACAGCCTGAGGAATCTTTCTCATCCTGGTTTGCCAGCGCCGTAGGGATTCCTGGCTTCCTTCGACAGGCTCAGGACTCGGAATGACAACGCTGGATAGATATTTGTCTGCCTGGGTGCAGTTCAGCTAGAATTGCCCAGGCTTGCGGGTTAAATCAACAGGATTTACAAGGTGATCCCTCAGCGATGAACAAACCACCCTTCTGGCAGCGTTTTAGCCGTACTTTGTTGATGGCGATTGGCGTGTTGGCGCTGGCGTATTTGATTGCGCGCGCTGTGGCTAAACCGGCGCCGGCTCATGCCTGGTTTACGGCGCGACCAGGAGAGAACCAGCCGC
The DNA here is from genome assembly GCA_019136785.1 of Chloroflexota bacterium. GTDB lineage: Bacteria > Chloroflexota > Anaerolineae > Promineifilales > Promineifilaceae > JAGVTM01. The sequence continues at coordinate 565 of JAGVTM010000440.1, forward strand.
TCGTTTTTGCGCACCAGGGGGGCGAGAATTTGTGGCCCAGCAATACCCTGTTTGCTTTTGACCAGGCGGCGGTTTTGGGCGTGGACGTGCTGGACACGGACATGCACATGACGCGGGATGGGGCGTTGGTGTTAATCCACGACGAGACGGTTGACCGCACGACGAATGGCGCAGGGGCTATCCGCGACCTGACGCTGGCGGAGATTAAGGCGTTGGACGCGGGTTATGATTTCACTCTGGATGAGGGGCAGACGTTTCCGTACCGCGGACAGGGGCTGACGATACCCACTTTAGAAGAGCTATTCCAGGCGTATCCGCAAATGCGGTTTGGCATTGAGATTAAGCAGACAGAGCCGGAAGCGACGGCGCAGCGGTTTTGCGCCCTGATGCGCGAGTATGAGGTGCAGGATCAGGTGTTGGTGAGCAGCTTTCGCCAGGCTAATATGGACGCTTTTCGCCGCGAATGCCCGGAAGTGGCTACTTCCGCCACGGAAGATGAAGTGCGCCTGTTTTACATTTTGTTCCGCCTGGGACTGAGCGACACAGTCACGCCCGTTTACCACTCGTTTCAAGTGCCAGAGCGCAGCGGCGGCATCCATATCCTGACGCCTGGCTTTGTGGCGGCGGCGCGCCGCCGCGGGCTGGCGGTGCAGCCGTGGACGATCAACGAGACAGCCGACATGCAGCGGATTCTGGCTTTGGGTGTGGATGGCATCAATACGGATAATCCCGACAGGTTATTGGGTCTACTGGAGCAGGCTGCGCCTTAATGCGCGTTTGCCGGCAACGACGCTTTTGCGTTAGAATGCCGGCATGTCAGCACACCGCATCCTCTTCATGGGCACACCCGAATTTGCCGTGCCCAGTTTGAAAACCTTGATTGCCACGCAAAATGTTGTCGGCGTCGTCACCCAACCGGATCGCCCCGCCGGGCGCGGGCAGCAACTGCGCCCCTCTCCGGTGAAGGTTATTGCTCAGGACGCCCATATTCCTATCTACCAACCCAAATCGCTGCGTCACGAGGACGCCGCCCGCCCCCTGCGCGACTGGCGGCCAGACGCCATCGTCGTTGCTGCTTTCGGCCAGATTTTGCGCCCCCATGTGCTAGAACTGCCGCCGCTGGGCTGCTACAATGTGCACGCCTCTCTCCTGCCCCGCTGGCGCGGCGCGTCCCCCATCCAACATGCCATTCTGGCGGGCGACGCCGAAACCGGCGTCAGTCTGATGCGCATGGATGTGGGGCTGGACACGGGGCCCGTTTACGTGCAGCAAGCCATTCCTATTACCCCTGAGGAGACCGCCGCCACTTTGCATGACCGATTGGCGGTGTTGGGGGCAGAGATGCTGGCGCAATACTTGCCGCACATTCTGGCAGGTGGCTTGCCGGCAGTCCCTCAAAGCGATGAAGGGGTCACGTATGCGCCCATGATCCGGAAGGAAGAGGGTCGCCTGGTCTGGCAGCAGCCGGCGGTCGCGTTGGAGCGACAGGTGCGCGCCATGTTTCCCTGGCCCGGCGCTTTTGCCGCCTGGCAAGGGACGCTGCTGAAAGTGTTAGCCGCCGCCGTAGTCCCCGCGGCGGACATGCCGGCAGGTTCTCCTGGACAGGTTGTGCTCACGGATGATGGGCCCGCTGTATGCACGGGGCAGGGGGGATTGGCGCTGCGCCAGGTGCAGTTGGCGGGCAAACGCGCCATGAACATCGCTGACTTTTTGCCCGGTCATCCCGGCTTTATAGGTAGTTATCTGGAATGAAGCCATGAACATTCTTGTGTTTGGCGCGGGCGCCGTAGGCGGCTATCTGGGCGCAAAGCTGGCCGAAAATGGACATAATGTCACCTTGATTTGCCGTCCGCTGGCGGCAGAAGCCATTGCCAATCATGGTCTGACCATTCTGCCGGCCGCCGCCGCCGACCGCCCCATAATAGTCACGCCGCAGGTAGTCAGCTCCCTGCGCCAGGCGATGCTGCAAAACCAGCGTTACGACCTGGTCGTCCCCGCCATGAAATCATACGATGTGGACAGCGCCATCAATGAGCTGGTCGCTTTCTATCCGCAGCCGCCTATGCTGCTGACGGTGCAGAACGGCATTGGCCTGGAAGAGAAGTTCATACAGCAGTTTGGTCCCGAACGAGTGGTGGCGGGTTCTGTCACGATTCCTCTCAATTTGCAAGGGGCGAACGTCATCAAACTGGAGCGGGCAGACCGCGGCGTACTCCT
>JAGVTM010000116.1 GCA_019136785.1 Chloroflexota bacterium
GTTTTGTTGTGTTACCCCGCATAACAAGTATAACAGGTTTGCGCGATTGCGGCAGTAACTCAAGCGTTTTTCCAGGTGCCGTGCAATTCTACTTGAATTGCGATTCTCATCCATTCCGCGGACAGGTTCAGATCCCTCCTTAAGCAGCTTTAGGGCGGGCTCCGCCCCCCTGACTAGGCACCGGTCCACCACAGGTTCAGGGGTTTTTCTTGAAAAACCTCTCAAATCTGTTATCATACAAGGATACACCCCCCCCAGGGGGGATGGGTATGTGCTGTGCCAGAAATCGGGTTTTATAGAAAACCTGGTTTCGCTAACGAGGAAGGTATGAGTGGCTCAAGAAGAACAAATCACCCTACCCGTACTGGGCATGACTTGCGCCAACTGCGTGGCGGCGGTGGAGCGCAATACGAAGAAAGCGACGGGCGTACAGGCGGCAAACGTCAATTTCGCCAGCGAGAAGGTCACTTTTAGCTTTGACCCGGCGGCAAGCGACGCGCGGGCGGTGACGCAAGACGTGATCGCCCGCATTCAGCGCGCCGGCTACGACGTGCCCACCGCCAGCCTGGAACTGCCCCTGTTGGGCATGACCTGCGCCAACTGCGCCAACACCATTGAACGCCGCCTGAACAAGCTGCCGGGCGTGCTGGAAGCCGCCGTCAATCTGGCCAGCGAGAAGGCTGCCGTGCGCTACGTGCCGGGACAGGTCGCGCGGGCAGACATGGTCGCCGCCGTGCGCCGCGCCGGGTACGACGTGGTCGAAGCCGGGACATTGGAAGAAATGCCCGACCTGGAAGCCGCCGCCCGCGCCGCCGAAGTGCGCCACCAGGAGCGGCGTTTCCTGATTGGCGTCCTCTTTACCTTGCCGTTGTTCTTGCTCAGCATGGGGCGGGACTTTGGGCTGTTGGGCATGTGGGCGCACGCAACCTGGATGAACCTCCTCTTCTGGGCCCTGGCCACGCCCGTGCAATTCTATGTGGGCAAAGATTATTACACGGGGGCTTTCAAGTCGCTGCGCAACGGCGCCGCCAATATGGACGTGTTGGTAGCCCTCGGCTCTTCGGTGGCTTATTTCTACAGCGTGGCTGTGGTGTTGGGCGCGCCCGGACACGTCTATTTTGAAACGGCGGCCGCCATCATCACCCTGATTGTGTTGGGCAAACTACTGGAAGCGCGCGCCAAAGGGCGTACCAGCGAAGCCATCAAGAAGCTGATCGGCTTGCAGCCCAAAACAGCCCGCGTCGTGCGCGGCGACGCGGAAGTGGACATCCCTATTGCCGAAGTTGCCGCCGGCGACGTGGTGGTCGTGCGACCAGGGGAGAAAATTCCGGTAGATGGGGTAGTCATTGCCGGGCGTTCTGCCGTGGACGAAAGCATGATTACGGGGGAGAGCCTGCCCGTGAGCAAGCAGGTGGGGGATGGCGTGATTGGCGCGACCCTGAACAAACAAGGGCTGCTGCGCTTTGAAGCCACTAAGGTGGGCAAAGAAACGGCGCTGGCGCAGATTATCCGGCTGGTGGAGCAGGCGCAGGGCAGCAAAGCGCCCATCCAGCGGGTGGTGGACCAGGTGGCGGCGGTGTTTGTGCCGGCAGTCATTGGCCTGGCTCTACTCACCTTTGTCATCTGGCTGGTCAGCGGGGCGGGTTTTACGCCGGCATTGGTGCGCCTGGTGGCCGTGCTGGTCATTGCCTGCCCCTGCGCCATGGGTCTGGCGACGCCTACCTCCATCATGGTGGGCGTGGGCAAAGGGGCAGAGCAGGGCATTTTGTTTAAGGACAGCGCCGCCCTGGAACAGGCGCAGCGGCTGACGGCGGTGGTGTTGGACAAGACGGGCACCATCACACGCGGCGAACCGTCCGTAACCGACCTCATCACCAGCGACACCGCCAATAGTCCGGCAGATGAACTGCTGCGTCTGGCGGCGTCCGCCGAACGCGGCTCGGAGCATCCGCTGGGCGAAGCGGTGGTGCAGTCGGCGCAGGCTAGAGGGTTGCGGCTGAGTCAGCCGGCGGCATTTCAAGCCATTGCCGGACACGGTATTGCGGCGCAAGTGGACGGGCAGCAGGTGTTGTTAGGCAGTTTGCGCCTGATGCAGCAGGAAAAGGTGGCTCTGAACGGCTTGATGCCCCAGGCGGAGCGACTGCAGCAGGAAGCCAAGACGGCTATGTGGCTGGCGGTGGATGGGCAAGCCAGCGCCTTGATTGGCGTGGCAGACACCATTAAAGAAAGCTCGCCGGCGGCCATAGCCGCCATGCACGAACTGGGCTTGACGGTGGTCATGATTACGGGGGACAACGCGGCTACGGCGCAGCAAATTGCGGCGCAGGTGGGCATTGATCGCGTCTTTGCCGAAGTGCTGCCGGGCGACAAAGCGGCTTACGTGGCGCAGTTGCAGCAGGAAGGGTACAAAGTGGGCATGGTGGGGGATGGGATTAACGACGCGCCCGCGCTGGCGCAGGCGGACGTGGGCATGGCCATTGGCACGGGCACAGACGTAGCCATGGAAACGGCGGACGTGACCTTAATGCGCGGAGATTTGCGCAGCGTGCCGCAAGCGATTCATTTGTCCCAAGCCACCATGCGCAATATCCGCCAAAATCTGGCTTGGGCGTTTGGCTATAACGTGGCGCTGATTCCCATTGCTGCCGGCATTCTGTCCCCCTTCGCCTGGGCGCCCGATTTCTTGCGCCAACTGCACCCCATCCTGGCGGCGGCCGCCATGGCTTTCTCCAGCATCAGCGTCGTCTCGAATGCCCTGCGCCTGCGGCGTGTCAAACTGTA
>JAGVTM010000078.1 GCA_019136785.1 Chloroflexota bacterium
TGGCTGGATCGTCGCCAGCCTGATCCGTGCTGACAATCGCTTGATTGGTCAGAATAACGCCGCCCGTTTGCGACACCTCCAGGGTGGCGGTCAGTTGGAAGGTGACCGTCATCATGGCGGGCACATCTGGCAGCGACCAGACGTAGACGCCAGCCGCCGGATTATCCGGCGCCGCGCCGCTGTTGTCGCTGACGTAGCTGACGCCAGCCGGCAGGGTGTCGGTGAGAATCAGGGAAGATGCCGGCACATCCGCATCATTGGCCAGACTGATATCATAAACCAGCAGGCTGCCCGCTTCCGGTGACACCGTCAGGGGCCCAACCTTCATCAAAGACAGATCGCCGGCAATGGGGCAGTTATTGGCTGCGCCCGCGCTGGGCAGCGCCTGCAAATACGTCTCCGTATTGCGCCCGCCGCCGCTGCCATTCGGGCAGCGCTGGTTGGCGTGGCTGTCCTTATCCCCGGCCCCATTCTCGTTGACCTGCGGTTGTCCTGGATTGAGCAGCACCAGCAGCCCGCCGTCATCATTGTCATCCGTGTCGTAGACAATGGCGTCCACCAGGTTATTGGTCGTTACCGGCGTCATGTCAGGGAAATCGGCGGCGTCCGCCAGGTACAACGCGGCGGCGTCCGCCCCATTTTGCAACCAGAAGGGATCGGGCACGGTAATGTCTGCGTTGCCTACGCCGCTGCCGCCAATCACAAAATAACCATCCGCATTAGTGGTGTAACCATCCAGATCGAGCACAGGCATATAAGAAGCGTCATTGCTGCCGTTGTACAGGACCACGACCAGCCCATCCAGCGGTGTGTTGCCTGCGCCGCCGTCATACAGTTCAATGAACTCCGTATTCTCATCGCCCGCCATATCCGAGTCTAGTTCGTTGATGACCACATTGGGCAGCGGGCAGTTATTGGCGGCGCCAGAGGTAGGGGTGTCTTGAATATAAGTGTCCGTGTTGCGCAAGCCGCCGGCGCCATTGGGACAGCGCTGGTTGGCGTGAAAATCTTTGTCGCCCGCGCCGTTTTCATTCACTTGTGGCTGATCAGCGTTGAGCAGTACCAGCAAACCCGGATCGTCGGAATCATCGGTGTCATAGACGATGGCGTCAATCAGGTTGCCGGTGGTTACAGGCGTGCCGCTGGGGAAATCTGTGGCATCCCCGAAGTAAAGGGCTGCCGCATCCGCGCCATTTTGCAGACTGTTGCCGGGGAAAGTGATCACCGCCCCAGGCACGCCGGGGTTGCCCAGCACAAAATACCCGTTGGCGTCAGTGCTGTAGCCATCCAGATCGAAAACAGGCTCGTAGCTGACGTCGCCGTTTCCGTTGAACAACACCAACACCAGCCCATCCAGCGGCGTATTGCCCACGCCGCCGTCGAAAAGTTCGATAAATTCGGCGGCGTCCGTGCCATCGGTGTCCGAATCCAATTCATTGATAATCACGGCTGTGCCGCTGGGGGCGTCAGCCTGTGCTGCGTTGATGCCGGGCGCCAGCAAAGCCAACAACGCCAGCAGCAGCAGTAACCCCAAACTCAGGGCAAGACTGCTGCGTAAAAAGGAGTGTGTGGGGGAACTATTCATGGTTCTTCTCCTGATGAGGTGCCGGCAGCAGGCGGCAAACGATGGTTTGCCGCGCCTGCTGCCCGCTGAGCGCGGGGGCGCGCTCATAGGATTGAGAAAGAAAAAGTAACTATACAGGCTCCCTCTCCCTATTAGGGAGAGGGCTGGGGAGTGGGTGAAACAATAATCTGTACAGTTACAAGAAAAAAGCCTGACTTTCAGGCGAAAGTCAGGCTTTTTTTCATACACGATACTATGGTTCCAGACCAAGAGGTTCTAGAACAGGACTGTTCAAAAACCGCACGTCAAGGGCATTGACGTTGCCCACTAAGCCACTGCCGGCCCCATTCCAGAAGAAAGTAATGCTCAGGCAGGAGGTATTGTTGCCCAGCGAGCCTGGCGTGCAGATGATGATGTCGTCGCCGCCAATGTTGGGTCCAACTGCGCCCAATGGGCTGATATAGATGTCAGTGTTGGTCAGATTGACCCAGGCGGCGGAGATGTCCTGGTTGGGGCTTTGGTCAAAGCCCACGTCAGAGCCGTCGAAGTACATCTGCCAGGAACCTGAGGTGTTGGGCCCAAAGCTGGTGGGGATGAAGGCAATCAAATCCTCATCTTCGCCCGTCAGGCCGCCCGTGACTGCGAAACTATCCGTCGTGCTCATCAGCAGCACGCCAGAAGGCGCCAGCGCCAGCCCATCCACGTTTTCCGTGTCCAGACCCACGTCGGAGCCGTCAAAGATGAAGCCAAAGACGCCAGCAGTGTTGTTGCCCAGCGAGGTGGGCACAAACATGACCAGGTCGGCGCTGGCCACAGGCCCAATGTTAGGCACAGTCGTGGTAGCCGCGAAGCTCATGATCAGGCGCCCGCTGGGCAGGAAGATCAGGGCGTCAATGCTGGCTGTATTTGCCAGACCCACGTCCGAGCCGTCAAACAGCATGGCCCAGAAGCCGCCGCTTTGATCAAACAGGATAACGTCTTCCGTGCCGAAGCTCAGCGGCCCGATGGCCCCGGCCGTATCCGAACTGACATAGAGGCGGGCAGTCGCCGGCGCCGGCGTGCTGGTGGGCGTTGGCTCAGGCGTATTGGTCGGCGTGGGGGTGGGCGTCGCCGAGCCGTCACAGTTGGTGTTCTCAATTGTGTTGACTTCGCCCGGCGTGACGCAGCGCTGGCTCAGGTCTACGTTGTTCTGGTGCGTGTCTACGC
>JAGVTM010000304.1 GCA_019136785.1 Chloroflexota bacterium
CGCAGGAGTTCCGGGTTTTCTGGCGGCGGCGTTACCAGAGGGGACGCTTCTACCTTATGCCGGCGAACTGCTTGCATAGCCAGTTGTAGTTTGTGCAGCAAATTCCACATACTTTCATCTATTTACCGCAAAGACGCAAAGAACGCTAAGATATTCTGGTTACTCTTTGCCTTCGCGCCTGTGCGGTGAAATTCTGGAGAGGCTTGTTCGCTTTTTTTCTACCTTCTTTCCAGACGGCGTCAGCGGGCGGGGTCTTACCCTGAAGATAAACTGGAACGTCAGGAAAAAGTTGACAGCACTTCTTCTGGCGAAAGATTTTCCTGCTCCATAGCCCGTTTGAGACGCAGACGGGCATCGAACATGAGTTTATAGAGGGCATTGCGATTGCTGTCCATCTCTTCAGCTACCAGTTCCATGGGCTTCCCCTGGATCAACAGACTGGTCATGGCTTCCTGCTGGCGCTCGGTCAGCTCTTCGCGGATCAACCGGTACATGGTCTGCATCATCATTTGTTGGTTAGCGGACATCTCTGGCGTGGGGCGAGGATCCGCCAGGAAATCGGGCGTAAACGCCGATTGGTCATCGCGGGTGGTCATGGCTTCCAGGGAGAGGTCGCGCCAACGCTGGCGGCGCAGTTCCGTCAGGGCGACGCGCACGGCCACTTTGTTGGCCCAGGTGGTGAACTGGCTCTGCCCGCGGAAGGTGTCCAGCTTCTCCAAAATTTTCAGGAGGGCGTCCTGGGCAAAGTCCTCCACCACGGCATCCAGGTTGTCCCGAATGCGGCTGGACAGGGCGTAGCGCAGCCCGCGCACCAGCAGCAGGCGCAGGTCAGCCAGCGCTTCTTCGTAATCAGGCCCGCCGCTTAAGGCAGCCAGCCAGTCTTCGTTGGTTCGTTTGACCATGCGCCCATTCTATACCAGACGGTAAAAGCGTCCTAGTGTCAGAGAGACGACAAAAGTCTCCGAGACTTTTGTACTCTTTTGTACTCCTCACCGCCACGTTCTATAATTCGCGTCATGCAGCATCACGTCTGGTTAGTCAACCGCCTGCCCTGGCCCACCGACTGGGCAGCCTTCTTTGGCCGTGAAGCGCCGCTGTTGGTGGAGATTGGCTTTGGCGGCGGTCATTTTCTGGTGGAGATGGCGCAGCGCCACCTGGACGCCAATTTGTTGGGGGTGGAAATCTCTAATCCATCGCTGCGGCGGGCGCAGCAAAAGCTGAACAGCCGGCAATTAACCAACGTGCGGCTGCTGTATGGGGATGCCTGGGTTTTGTTCTGGCTGTCGTGCCTGCCGGCATCGGTGCAAGGCGTTTACATCAACTTCCCCGACCCCTGGCCCAAGCTGGCCCACCAACGCCGCCGCCTGGTCAGCGATGCTTTTTTGCAGTTGTTGGCCACGCGGATGCCGGCGCAGGCTGTGCTGGAAATCGCCACCGATCACGCCGACTATCAGGCGTGGACCAGCGAGCACCTGGCGCGCACGCCTTACTTTGACAGCCTCACTGGCAGCCTGTTTGTGACTGAGGATGCAGCGCGCCCGCGCACCAAATATGAACAGCGGGCGCTGGCTGCCGGCATCCCCTGCCACTACTACAAATACCAGCGCAACCACACCCCGGCTGTCAACGATTTTCCCATCTTTGCGGAGCTGCCCATGCCTCATGCCATTGTGTCTACCCCCTTGACCCTGTCGCAAATTCGCGAGCGGTTTGCCCCAGAGACGGCGGCGCTGGCAGAAGTCAACGTGCGGCTGATTGACGCCTTTATGGGAACTCGCCACCCGGCGCTGTTGGTAGAGACGTATATCAGCGAGTCGCCTATGGATCAACGGGTGGGGCTGGTGCTGCACCAGCGCGCCCCTGGTGAAATTCTGGTGACGCTGCATGACATTGGTTTTCCACGCACGACTGCCGGCATTCACGCCGCCGTGCGCTATCTGGCTGAATGGGTAACCAGTCTGCACCCTGACAGCGCCATCAAGCAGCACAATTTAGCCTGACCATAAGGAGTTAGTTTGTGACGCCCCCTGAGTTGACCTCCGACCTGGCGCAAACCATCTACCATCACCTGAGCGCGTGCCAGGCAGACATGACCGAATTCTTACGCCAGCTTGTTTGTCTGGAAACGCCTTCTTCCGTGCCCGCCAGCCATGCCCCTTTACAAGCGTTAATGACTACCGCCCTGCGCGAACTATCCTTCCAGGTGGAATATATCCCTGGTGAGCGGACGGGCGGGCATTTGCTGGCTGTGCCGGCATCTGCCGCCGCCCAACCGCAGCAACTTCTCATCGGCCACAGCGATACCGTTTGGGGCATTGGCACGCTGGCAGCCATGCCTTGCGTCATCGAAGATGGCAAAATGCGCGGGCCCGGCGTCTACGACATGAAAGCGGGCTTGACGCAGATGATTTTCGCCCTGCGCGCTTTGCGCGACCTGAACCTGACGCCCCCCTTGACGCCCGTTGTCTTCGTCAACTCCGACGAAGAGATAGGCAGTTTTGAATCTGCGCCCCACATTGAGCGTCTGGCGCAGCAAGTAGCCCGCGTCTACGTGTTGGAGCCGGCTTTGGAGCCGGGCAGCCGGCTCAAGACCGCGCGCAAAGGGGTGGGTGAATTCACGATTACGGCGCATGGCAAGGCGTCCCATGCCGGGCTAGACCCCGAAAAAGGTATCAGCGCCATTTTAGAGATGTCCTATGTTATCCAGCAGTTGGCTGCCCTCAATGATTGGGAGCGCGGCGTGTCTGTCAACGTGGGCGTCATTTCGGGCGGGGTGCGCACAAACGTGGTGGCTCCCACCTGCCAGGCGCAGGTGGACGTGCGCATCCCCACGCAGGCTGATGCCCGCCTGGTGGCCGAAAAAATACGCGGCTTGCAGCCAACGCTGCCTGGGATTACACTCGAAATAGCTGGCGACATTAACCGCATGCCCCTGGAACGCACGCCGCGTAACCAGCAGTTGTGGCGATTGGCGCGACAAATGGGCCAATTGTTGTACCTGGAACTGGACGAAGGGGCTGCTGGCGGCGGTTCTGACGGCAATATCACCAGCCCCTATACGGCCACGCTGGATGGTTTGGGGGCGGTGGGCGATGGCGCGCATGCCGTACATGAGTTTGTGCACCTGGACAAACTGGCTGAACGCGCGGCTCTGTTGGCTTTGCTGCTGTTGGCGGCTTAGAAGCCGCGCCCATTGGCGTGCGCCCATTTGTGGATGGCTTTGCCAGTCCCACGCTATCGTGTTTTTCAGTGTGGAACGATTTTCCAAAATCGTTCTACGCGCTTGCAGGACAGTTACTTGAGGATGTGAACCATGACTTTCCAACCGGTGAAAACAAACAAACTGGCGTTCCCAGCTATTGAGCAGGGACGGCAGGATCTGGCGGCGTGGGAAGCAGCCCAGCCGGATAACTATTTCAACGCGGATCGCAATCTGCGCCGCGTGCTGGAGTTCTATTGGGGCGAGTCTCGCTTGCAGTTGGTGGCCCCGCAGCTTTATCATTTTGGCCGTTACGCGGCGACGACGGTGGACGCGGCGGCGCGCACGTCGGATTTGCGCCCTAATCTGCCGCAGTTAGCCCGCTTTGACGGCATTGGTCGCCGCACCGAAGACGTAGATTTCCATCCCAGCTACCATGAGGCTGGGCGGCATATCTACGGTTCGGGCATTATCTCTGTCTATGCCGAACCTGCGCAAAACCTGCTGGCGATGGCTCTGTTTTACATCTCCTCGCAAAATGGGGAGGCGGGGCACAACTGCCCGGTGGCCTGTACGGCGGGCGCAGTCAAAGCGCTGCAAGCGGTTGGCTCGCCCTATTTGCAAGAGACCTATCTAACCCGCCTGCTCGATCCCGATTATGACACGCTGTACCATGCCGCCCAATTCCTGACAGAACTCCAGGGCGGCTCCGACGTGGGCGCGAACGCTACTACGGCCACGCCGCTGGACCCGGATGAGGGTACCTGGTTGATCCACGGCGAAAAGTGGTTTTGCTCCAACGTGACGGCGCACGTCATTTTGATGACGGCGCGGGTGGAGGGGCAGGGAGATGGCACGCGCGGTTTAGGGCTGTTCCTGGTGCCGCGCCGTCTGCCGGATGGCGCGCTGAACCATTACACCATTAACCGCTTGAAGGATAAGTTGGGTACACGGGCCATGGCCAGCGGCGAAGTGTTGTTTGACGGTGCGCTGGCGTATCAGGTGGGGGAAGTGGCGGCGGGTTTCCGCAACGTGATGACGCATGTGATCAACACGTCGCGGCTGTACAACGCCGTGGGCACGACAGGCAACGCTCGCCGCGCCTGTATCGTGGCCCAGACTTACGCGGCGCATCGCCAGGCGTTTGAGCGGGCCATTGTGCATTACCCGCTGGTGCAGGATTTGCTGGCGCGGATGCGGGCGGACACGCTGGCGATGTTGTCCGGCTCTTTCCGCCTGGCTTACGTGCTGGATCAGGTGGAGCAGGGACGGGCAGAGGCAGAAGATGAGGGCTTCTTGCGCATGGCTTTGAACCTGAACAAGTTCCGTTCCGCCATGCTGGCGCACGAAGTGATCTTGCAGGGGATTGAGCTTTTGGGCGGCAATGGGGCCATTGAGTCGTTTTCGGTGCTGCCGCGCCTGCTGCGGGACAATGTGGTGTATGAAAACTGGGAGGGGACGCACAACGTATTGCTGGCGCAGGTGCAGCGGGATATGCGCCGTTACCAGGTGCATGAGCCGTTCCTGGAGAAGCTGCGCGGTCTGTTTAACGGGGCCGGGGCCATTGTGGAGCTGCGGCTGCAAGGACTGGAAGCGATTGATGGGCTGGCGGCAGAGATTGAACAGGTGTTGGCGATGGATGAGTTGACTGCCGGCATCTACATGCGCCCCCTTATGATCCGTCTCACAGACCTGTATTACACCGCCTGCTTGGCAGCCGAAGCCGCCTGGGAACTGCAAGAGAAACAGGACCGCATGAAGCAGCGGCTGGCTCTGTTCTTCTTCAGCCGCCGCGTGCTGGGGCGCGAACCGAAAGACATCCCTTATTACGATGACATGGTGGCGCGGCTGGCGGTTGAGTAGAAGGGAGAAGGGAAAAGAAAAGGAAGAAAGGAGAAGGAAGAAGGAAGAATGGCGGGTGTGCGGCGATGTGTGGGTGGGTTGGTGGTAGTGGTTGTGGTGGTGTTTCTGGTGGGGTGTGGTCAGGATACGCCTGCTGTGACGCTGCCAGCCACGCAGCCGCCGCCCACGGTTACGTTGACGCCGGAGGTGGGCGTGGCTTTCGTCACCATAGCGCCGCCGACGGTAGCCGTTATCCAGACTACTCCTACGCCGCTGCCCACGCCAACCGAGACGCCCACGCCGACCCCGATTGCTTACCAGGTGGTAGAAGGGGACACGATTTGGGTAATCGCCGCCAAGAGCTACCGCACCGTGGATGAGATTCTGGCGCTCAATCCAGGTGTACGTCCCAATTTGCTGCAAATTGGACAAACGCTGCTGCTGCCGCCGCCGGCGACGCCCGTGTTCCAGAATACAGGCAGCACGCCTGTGCCCATCCGTGTGACGGTGGTCAGCGTGACGCCGTACCAGACGCCGTTGGGCGGTCTGTGGCTGTTGGGCGAGGTGGTGAATGAGGCAGAAATGCCGGCACAAAATCTACAGCTAACCCTGGATTTGCTGGACAGCGCCGGACAGATTATCCACACCACCACCGTCTGGGTGGCTGCTTCGCTGCTCATGCCGCAGCAGCGCGCTCCTTTTGGCGTCCTGCTGCCCCAGCGCCCGGCTGATTTTGCCTCTACCCGCGTTTCGGTCACCGGCGGCGACACCGTGATTGATCGGGGTACGCGCTATCTTGACCTGACTGTGACCGTGAACGCTGCCGACCTGGACGAGACGCAGGCTAACCTGGAGGGGCAAATTGAAAACGCCGGCGAAGCGGCGGCGGCACAGATTTTGCTGGTGGCTTCGTTGTATGATGCCCAGGGGCGGGTTACGGGTTATTATCAGGCGGTTTATGACCAGGTTTTGCCGGCAGGCAGCCGCCTGCCGTTTGCATTTAGCGCTGCCCCGCCCGGTGGGCGCGCCGTCACCTACCAGTTGTTTGCTCAGGGGTTACAGGTTAACCCCTGACAGGATCATCTTATGCAAAAGCTATTCCTTTATGTGCTGCGCGGCGCTATGCGCCTGATTCTGTTTATTGTCGGCAGCGCCGATTTCAAAGGGCGGGAGAACATTCCTGCCCAGGGGCCTTATATTATCGTTACCAATCATATGAGCAAGGCGGATGCGCCGTTGTTGTTCCTGGCTCTGCCCATTCCGCCGCTGCGATTGCGTTTCTTTGCGGGCGAGAAGTGGGAGAAGAACCCCCTTTATGGGCCCCTGATGAAGGCGGCGGGCGCAGTCTACATCAATCGTGGCGAAGTGGATCGGCAGGCGTTAAAAGAGGCGATTGACGCCATTAACAGCGGCGAAGTGTTTGGCCTGGCGCCGGAAGGCACGCGCAGCCGCGTGCGCTCGCTCATTCGCGCTAAGGATGGCGCCGCCTATCTGGCCAGCCGCACCAATGCGCCCTTGCTGCCTATGGCGGTTATTAATACCGACGTGGTAGGGGAGAATTTTAGCCGTCTGCGCCGGACGCGCATGGAATGCCGCATAGGTCAGCCGTTTACACTGCCTGACCTGGGTCGCCGCGCCCGTACCTCTGACCTGGCTGCGTACACGCATTACATCATGATCCAGATTGCCGCTATGCTGCCAGAGCGGTATTACGGGTACTATCAGGACAGCCCGGCGCTGGCGGCGCTGCGGCGGGGCGAAGACCCCTGGCCCTACTGCCTGGAAGCAGAAGGGGTGCAGCCATAAGAGGTATCCTTTGCTGTTGCCGAAGCTCTCAGGCAGGTTGAGCCTGCCGCAGACCATTTTGCCTTCGACAGGCTCAGGCAACGGGAGCTTCACGCAGGCTGAGCCTGCCACAGCCCTTATCGTTGTAAGTCCAGCGGGCCGCGACCTGCTTCGTGGTGGCATTGGGCGCAGGCGGGGAAGACGACGTTGTTAATATCCAGGAAGAACTGCCCACCAGGAGCGGCGAGGTGCGCCTGGTGGCAATCCAGACAGGTGATGACGGTATCCACGGTGGACAGCAGCTCTGCGCCGCTTGCCGGCAATGTCCAGTCTGGCGGGTAGGTCAGTTGTCCGGTCTGGTCGAATGCCAGCAAGGATGCCGGCAGCTTATTGTGAAAGTGGTTCTCAAAACCGACCAGGGTCAACGTTTCTTGATGGCATTTCAGGCAGCCCGCATTGAGGATGTCTGGGGTGTGCGTGTACTGCGCGGGCCCGGCCCAACCTTCACCAGCGGCAGCGTGCGCCGCTGCCCTGGCTCTTTCGATGGCGTCGTCTGGCTCTCCCACCAGGAAGGTAATCGTGTCGCCGGCAGCCAACGCCAACACGCGCAGCCGCTGCGGCAGGCTGTCGTCGCCCCGGTGACAATCAACGCAGCGAAATCCATTCCCTTGCCCATAATGGTAGCTGGCTAAATCTACTACCCCGGCGACGTCTGGCGCGGCGGCGTTGAGCGTACGCTCCAGGTAAACCACCTCCGGCGGGCGGTGGCAGCTTGCGCAAAAGGGATCGTGTTCTTCCAGTTGGCTGACAGCCAGCCCCCCGACCAGACTCAAGACCAGCAGACTGGCCAGACCCAACGCCAGGAACCGGATGAGGCGCATCACGAGTCCTGGCTGGCCTGGACGACAATGTTGTGAATCTTGTCGCTGCCGTCTGGGAAAGCGCCTTCCAGCACCCCCTGGGCAATTTCCTGCTGCGTGAAACCGTCGCTGTCGGTGGCGCGCACATACAGGGTGTAGCTGGTGAGAGCGGCGGGCGTCCAGGGAAAATAGAACTGTGTCCACACCTGCGACGAGGGTCCCGGCAGTAATTCGGCGTCGCCCCAGACAACTTCGCCGCGGGCTGGTTCGATGCCGATTTCCACGCGGGTGATGGCGCGGTTGCCGGCATAAGCCACACCATAGATGAGCGTTTCACCTGGCGGCAGGCGGCTGATGTGCGTCGGGGAAATCATTTGCGAGTTGGTCTTGACGGCAGCTACGTTGGACCAGCCCCGTTCTTCCCAATACCCCAGATGGCCGGCGTCAGCGATAAACTCCAGGCGGGTGATCCATTTGGGCATCTTTTGCCCGTACAGCCCAGGCATGAAAATACGCAGCGGAAAGCCATGCGCGGGCGTCAAGGGTTCCCCGTTCATTTCGTAAGCCATCAAGACATCGGGAACCATAATCCAGTCGAGAGCTACTGAGGTTTCATAACCGTCGGCGGCGGCAAAACGTACGCGGTTGGCGGCTGCTTGCGGGCGAGCCTGCGCCAACAGGTCTGCCAGCCAGAAGCCAGCCCATTGGGCGTTGCCTATCTGGTTGCCGCCAACAGGGTTGCCGATACATTCCAGGGTGCGCATGAATTCAGCGCGGGGCAGGGAGAGAATTGCCGTATAGTCCAGCGTCATGGGGTGGTCTACCAGACCATCTATGATAAGCTGCCAGGTATCCACGTTGACCTGCGGCGCGCTTTGGAAATGCTGCACATAGAAGTCGGCGACGGGGGTGAGGCTGGTCTCCCGCGGCAGCGGCGCGGGCATGGGCGTGGGCGCCGCTGCGGCGGTGGGCGGCGGCGTAGCGATGGTTATGTGCGGGGCGGATGGGCGTGGACGACAGCCAATCAGTAGGGCCACCGCTGCCCCGCCAGCCAGCTGCAGGAAGTGGCGGCGGCTCCAGGTGGGCTGGACGCTAACCGACGGCGTTGGCAGATCAGATGGACGTGATGGACGCATGTTGCTTGCCATGTTGCTCACAGAGAGTGAATGATGCCGGCAGAATCAGGCAGGCGACGCAATTATGAACATTATACGGTATGTGGCCCATAATAAGCGGTAGTTGTTGCTGTTCACTTGTAAAATTCTTACAAAAAACTTACTATGAGCAGACAGACCGGTTTCGTAAGCGGCTCGTAAGGAATTTGCGTACAATTCCAGGGAGCCTTGTATTGATTGGAATAGGATGAACGATCATGCTCTTAAATGATACAGAAGATATCTTAATTGTAGATGACGAAGCGTCGGTAGTGGAGGTGGTCAGCCTCTACCTGAAACGGGAAGGGTTTCGCGTGCGGCAGGCGCGCAGCGGGCGAGGAGCGTTGGCGGCTATTCAGGAGAAAATGCCGGCATTGGTTGTCCTCGACGTGATGCTGCCCGAACTGGATGGGTTAGAAATCATGCGGCGGCTGCGCCACCAAAATCCGGCGCCTCCACCCGTCATCTTGTTGACAGCGCGCGCTCAGGAAACAGACCGCATTTATGGCCTGGAGATGGGCGCAGACGATTACGTCACCAAACCGTTTTCGCCCGCCGAACTGGCAGCGCGGGTTAAAGCCGTGCTGCGGCGCGCGCGCGGTGGGCAAAATGCGGCGGCAGAACGTGACGTGGTGCAGTTCAACAACCTGATCATTAACCCTCTAACGCGCCAGGTGACAGTGCGCGGCGAAGATGTGGAACTGACGGCGACGGAGTTTAATCTGCTGCTGTTCATGGCGCAGCACCCGCGCCAGGTTTTCAGCCGCGACCAACTGCTGGAGAATGTGTGGGGTTTTTCGGAGTATGTGGATCCCAGCACCGTCACCGTGCACATCCGCCGCCTGCGCGAGAAGATCGAAGTGGACGCCAGCCGCCCACAGCGGCTTTTGACGGTGTGGGGCGTGGGATACAAGTTTGACCCGGAGGGGTGAGGTAAGCGAATGGAAAGAATGACAATGCCGCAAATGCCGATCAGCCGTGCTGGTCGTAATCTATTGGACCGCTTAAGCGCGTCGCCGGGCCAGGTGTTGGTCAGCGGCGTGCTGCTGGCGCTGCTGGTCACGGCGCTGGTGGCTAACTGGCTGATGAATCCGCCGCTGAGCGAAATCGTCACGCTGGTACAGACGCTGGCGATCACGTCGTTTTTGTCCTTAGGCGTCGGGTTTGTGCTCTACCGTCGCGGCTGGACGCGCTCCCCCTCGCTCAGCCTGACGTTGATCGCCACCTACATCATTGCCGCCGTATTGACCTGGGTGAATGTGTGGGTGATGGCGCGGCTGATGTTTGCCAGCGCGCACGATCTAACGCTGGCGCTGGTGTTGCTGATTTTTGCCGGCATCATTGCCACTACCTTTGGCATATTTGTGGCTGCCAGCGTCACCGATGGGCTGCGCCAGTTGGCTGGCGTGGCGCGCCGCCTGGCGCAGGGTAACCTCAGCGCGCGCGCAGTGGTCAGCGGGCGGGACGAAGTGGGGCAGGTGGCGCCCAGCTTCAACATCATGGCGGCGCAGTTGGAGGAAACGGCGCGGCAGCGGGAGGAACTGGAAGCCATGCGCCGCGACTTGATTGCCTGGGTCTCCCATGACCTGCGCACGCCGCTGACCAGCATCCGGGCTTTGGTGGAAGCGCTGAGCGATGGCGTGGTCACCGATCCAGAGACGGTACAGCGATATTACCGGACTATTCGCGCCGACGTGCTGTCCTTAAACACCCTGATCAATGACCTGTTTGAACTGGCGCAGCTTGATGCTGGTCTGGAGTTGGAGAAGTCGCCGCACTCTTTCACCGATCTCATATCGGATGCTCTGGAGAGTTTTCGCGGATTGAGTATGGTGAAGAATGTGGAAATCGTGGGCGCTGTGAGCCAGAATGTGGACCCGGTGCCGCTCAATGCGCCTAAAATGGGGCGCGTTCTGTCTAATTTGCTGGCGAACGCGGTGAAATATACGCCGCCAGGGGGTCGTGTGGAGGTGACGGCGCAGCGCGTGGGGGATTCTGTGCGCGTGACGGTGCTGGACAGTGGGCCTGGTTTTGCGGTGGAAGACCTGCCGCGGGTGTTTGAGAAGTTTTATCGGGGGGAGCAGGCGCGTTCGCGGGCTACGGGCGGGGCGGGGCTAGGGCTGGCGATTGCCCGCCGTATCGTGGAAGCGCACGACGGTCGAATTTGGGCAGAAAATAGGCCGGGTGGGGGGGGGCTGGTGGGGTTTGATTTGCCGGCATGACGCCGCCTGCCGGTTATTTCCCCAAAGGCGGCGCCACTCAGGAATCGTCCATAAATGAGTTCCCGGAGTAGAGGCTTTAGCCGGCAACGTTACCGGCTGAAGCCTCGACTTCGAAACGGGAACTGATTTTTAGACGATTGCTCAGCCAACCCGGCGATGCCGGCAGCTAGCCTACATCTCTTCACGATAATAGAGACGATGCCTCTCGCGCGCTTTTAGGACGGCGCGCCGCAAAATCTCGTGCACACGCTGTGGGTCGCGCAGGTTGTTCAGCGTCAGTTGGGGATGGCTGCTGTCGTGGCTGCGAATAATGATGTCGCCCAGATTAAACAGGCGCTCGCTGAACGTCTGAGTCTGGTCAATATCCTGTACGCGCACCAGTTCAATGTCCTCGCGGCTTTTGCCCAATAACCCTTCAATGATGCGAATGCGTTCGCTGGTGACGATGTACTCAATGCCAATCGAAAGGAAAGGTCGCCCGCGCCACAACAATTCTTCCCCAGCTATATCCCCTTCACCGTCTGGCTCTTTTGTCATCTCCGCCAGTTGGCTGTCTG
>JAGVTM010000307.1 GCA_019136785.1 Chloroflexota bacterium
GTATTGACTTGAGACCAGTCTACCTGGTTGGCCAGGGCGGGGAAGTTGGCGGCGCTGCCGGCAGCGCCCCCGGCGGCGGGCACAATAACAGGACGATTTTCGGGATAGAAGGGGCGCAGCGCCGCCGTCTTTTCGGGACCAAGCTTTTGCAGCAGGTTGGCGCGGAATAGTTCGTCTTGCCAGTTGCCGGACAGATCCCAGGACATGACGGTGGCCCAGCCAATGGTATGCAGCGGCGTCCACGGTTCAATCTCCCACGGTTCTGCTTGCAGCCCTAAGAGCGTCTGGCTTAAGGAAAAAGCATCTTGATGGTCTGCCAGATAAGCGTTGACGCCGGCGCTGTACGCTTCCAGGATGGCTAACGCTTCGGGGTACTCGCTTTCGTACATTTCCAGGGTAGCCGCCGAAATGCGGTTGAAGCCTACCGTGCGAATAAAGGCGTCTGTTTCCACGGTGGGTTCGCCGACGATTTCCGACAGCCGTCCCTGGGCAATGTGCCGCCAGAACTCCATTTGCCAGAAGCGATCCTGGGCGTGGACGTAGCCCTGGGCAAAGAAGAGGTCTTCCTGATTTTGGGCATAGATGTGGGGAATGCCGTATTCGTCGCGGTAGATGTTGACTTCTGCCTGTAATCCGGTTACAGTGATGGTACCATTGGTCTTAGGGAAGGGGCGGCGCACGGTGTAGATGAGTATGCCGGCAGCTACAACGACAATGACAAGGAGCAGCGAAACGATAACGAGCACGACTCGGCGCAAACGACTCATATTTTCCTCCTGATAGGGATGATGAAAAATTGGCAAGCAAAACGCCCTGACTGGTTTTCTTTTTAGACGGTATATATTTACCGCAAAGACGCTGAGGACGCCAAGATTCTCTGGAATTCCAGAAGCGACCTGGTAGTTGCCCTGGACGTTCATTTTAACACGTGTTGGTTGTTTGTGGTTGATTTTGACACCGCCAGCCCATCACCCGCTGTATCTCTGTGCGCTGTGGCCCATAGGCTGGCAAATGGAGACCCCCATGAAAAAGTTTATCAGTTTACTCCTTTTCTGTTTGCTCCTGACCGGATTGGCAGTATTGGCAGGGTCAAGTAGTTCGTCGCCGCTGGCGATGGCGAGTGATGGAGACGATTCCGCCTGCGCTGGCGCAAATCTGCTGCAAAACCCTTCATTTGAAGGGCCCTACTCAGCCTATATCCCGCCAGAGGGTCATCCTGACTGCCCGGCGGGCATCTGCACGACGGCGCAAATGGCGGCGGGCTGGACGCCGTGGTGGAAATCGGGCACGCCAAATGATTTTGACCGCAATCCGGAATACAAAATGGCGCAGTTGGTGGATCAGGGGGCGACGGGCCCAGGGGATCGGGTACATTCGGGCGCGGCGGCGCAGCAGTATTTTTCCTTTTTTGGTACGCACGTTGCCGGCATTTACCAACAAGTCCCCGTCACCCCGGGCCACACTTACCGCTTCTGTGTCTGGGGTCACTCCTGGTCGGCGGGCGAGTACATAGATTACGAAAACAACCCGCCCACCATTCCGGATACCGACTACGCTTCGGGCCCGCAGTTTGGCGTCATGATGCAGCGGGTGGGTATAGACCCGTTGGGCGGCGATGAATGGCCCGTGGACGGCGTAGGCACGAATATCGTCTGGGGCCCGGCGCGCGAGCAGTATGACTACTGGGGCGAATTTGTGGTAGAAGTCACTGCCCAGGCAGATACGCTGACCGTCTACACCTTTTCTGACCCGATGTGGCCCGTGCGCAACAACGACGTCTATTGGGACGACGCTCAACTGGTGTTGGTGACGGCAGATATGACGGTGACGCCTACAGGCGGCTTGACGCTGCTGGCGGAAGCCGGCAGCCCTATGGCGACCACGCGCACGCTGCAAGTCACGCTTGATCCTGACACTTTTGCCTGGGCCGCCAGCGTGGAACCAGGCGGCACATTTATACCTGTGTTATCGGTGTCCGGCGGTAGTTCGGGCGAACTGCTGGCTGTCGGCGCGGATGCGTCTTTGCTGGCTGCCGGCATCTACACCGCCACCCTGACCATTACCGCTTCTAACCCGGTTACCAGCGGCAGCCCGGCGACTGTGCCGCTGACGCTGCACGTCGCGCCGCAGCTATCGCAGGTCTACCAACCGGTCTGGTTTCGTCCTTGAGCCGCGTTTATGGCAGCTACCGCTAACTGGCGCGGCGTATTAGAGATTATACGGCGGGCGGCTACAGCGCAGGGGCGGGAGCAGGCGGGTTATTTTTCGCTGGAAGGGACGCGGCTGCATGAACGGGCCTGGCGCGCTGGCGTTCCCGTGACCGCTGCCCTGCTCACCCAGACTTACCAGCAAGACCCCGCTGCGCGCATCCAGGCACTGCTGGCGGCCCTGGCGCAAAGCGGCTGCGCCTTGCACGTGGTTCCCGACGATGTTCTCCAGGCTTTGACAGGCAGGCGCGGGTTGGGCGACATTGTGGGACTGGTAAAAATGCCGCCGCCGGCTGACCTGGAGGCAATAGTGACGGCGGCGGATCGTCCGCCGTTGCTGTTGGCGGCGGTAGAGATTGCCGATCCGGGAAATGTGGGCGCGCTGCTGCGCACGGCGCACGCCGTTGGCGCAGCAGCCTTTGTGGCTGTTGGCAGCGCAGGGCGCAGCGATCCTTTTCATCCCAAAGCGGTGCGCACGGCTATGGGTAGTCTATTCAAACTGCCCGTGGCTTGCTTTCAGACGCTGCCGCCCTTGCAGCGGCTGCTGCGGGCGCACAAGA
>JAGVTM010000140.1 GCA_019136785.1 Chloroflexota bacterium
GCATGACCCGCGCCGTCGGTAAAGCCCTGGCTATGGAAATCGTCCTCAATGGCCGCTTCCTCTCCGCCGAAGAGGCGGTGCGTTACGGCTTAGCCAACAAAATCGTGCCCGCCGAAACTTACCTGGAAGAAGCCATCAAATTCGCCGCCCAAATCGCCGCTCGCGCCCCCGTGGCCCTGCGTCTGGGCAAAGAAGCCGTCAACGCCGCCTTCGAAACCACCCTGCAAACGGGCCTGGCCCACGAACGCCGCCTGTTTTACATGCTGTTTGCTACGGAGGATCAGAAAGAAGGCATGGATGCCTTTGTCAATAAGCGCAAGGCAGAGTGGCAAGGCAAGTAATAATTAATGGGTGAATTTGTGAATGGGTGAATGGTTAATGGGGCGTCACCTGCACGTGTAGGGCGGGTTGGCAACCCGCCCCACAGACCATCCTGCCAGATTTTGCAGAGAAGATCTAGTAAGTTTACAATTTCAAGAGTTCCCGTCAGTGAGCTACGCGCTTTTGGATTTCTCCGTTTCTGGAAAAGAGATCGCTTCCATTACGGCTGCCTGGCGCAAAGCCTCTTCTAAGAATTGGCGCAAGTTGTTTTCGTCGCGGATGCCGGCATTTAATTCCGCCAACCCAAGCTCAATAGCTGAAACCAGGTCAGAATTAACGGAGTAGGGATCAGCAACCAGCAAAGGCAATCTGGCAACGTACCAATCCTCAAATTCTTCGATGGTAATAGCATTTTCTAAGAACTGAATAATTTTTCTTCGCAATTTGGATGATAACATGCCCGAAAATCCTCCAGACAGCCAACTCACCGTAGAATGGGTTACAGAAGCCATTATAAGACATTATTTCAATACAGGTCAATACCATGAGAAAGTACAGTCAGGCGCTCTTATCTCTTACTTGAAAAGAAATTCTCACCTGGACCAACCGCCGCCTGGAGAACCAATCTGTACCCACAGTCAAATCATCTACTATTACGCAAAAGATGGCAGTCTAGCAGCCGTTGTGCATCAATACTATCGTCCAGACGGCACAATTGGCGGCAGTGGACTGCCCGATCCCAAAAGGCTTGTTTTAGAAGGGCGTATTCTTGCTGTACGCGCAAAGCGAAACGCTGCTTGAGCCGATACTTTATTGATCCAGGGGATAAAGCATGAACCTGACACCCGAATGGCGCCGCCGCCTGACGCGAATCGTCGAACTGCTGGTCGTGGCTACTGTCGTTATTGCCGCCGCTATCTTGTGGAAGTGGTACAAGGGCGGCGGCGGCTTTGAAGCCATTTACGTAGCAGTGGGCGTACTCCTGGCTGTTTTGTGGGCTGCGCGCCGCTGGCTGAGGCGGGAAGGGGAACCGGCTATCCTGCCCGCGACGATGCCTTCCCTGTCGCCGCGCAGCCGCGAAAACCTGCTGAACCATATGCAGACGACCTGGATTGACGGCTTTCTGAAGCAGTCACTGCACCACGAAGTCCTCAAACTCGCGCTCCACCACCGCCCGGATGCCGTGGGCCCGCGCCCGTGGCAGTTGACGCTGCGTGAGCCAGGGCAGCCAGACGCGCTTGTGTCCCCTAGTCGCTCTCTGCTAGACCTATTCACGGACAGCGGGCGCAGCCTGCTCATCCTGGGCGAGCCGGGCAGTGGCAAGACGATCACGATGCTGCAGTTGGCGGAAACTTTGATTGCCGCCGCCCGCCGGGATGACGCCGCGCCTGTGCCCATTATCCTTAACCTCTCCTCTTGGGCGCAGGCGCAAAAACCGTTGGCGGAGTGGATGGCGGAGGAGTTATTTGTGCAATATGGCCTGGCCCGCAACCTGGCCCGCGCCGCCATCGCCCAAAACCAGTTCCTTTACCTGTTGGACGGGCTGGACGAAGTAGCCGCCGCTGCCCGTGCTGACTGCCTGGCAGCCATCAATACCTTCAAAGAAGCGCATCCGGCAGAAATGGTAGTGTGCAGCCGCGTGGCGGAGTACGAAGCCTTACAGGAGCGGCTGCACATGGGTGCAGCCCTTCAGATACAGCCATTAAGCGACGTCCAGATGGACGCTTACCTGGCGCAAGAAGGGCTGGAACTGCAAGCAGCGCGGGCTACGTTGGTACACGACCCCGACCTGCGCGACCTGGCCCGCGCCCCCCTCATGCTCAGCCTGATGGCGCTGGCTTACCGCGGGCTAACCCCTGCCGACTTGCAGCCGCTGGCGGACATAGCCGCCCGCCGCCGCCACCTGTTTGACCATTACGCCCGGCAAATGTTTGCCCACCGTCCGCTGCCCGTGGACTCCCCGTACACCCAGGCGCAAGCCACACGCTGGCTGGCTAACCTGGCGCAGGGCATGGCGCAGCACGCTCAATCCGTTTTTTACGTTGAGCGACTGCAGCCGACCTGGCTGCCAGATAGCCGTCTACATCGCTATTACCGGCTATTAAGTGGGCTGAGTGTCGGGCTGAGTGTCGGGCTGAGTGTCGGGCTGAGTGTCGGGCTGAGTGTCGGGCTGAGTGTCGGGCTGATTGGCGGGCCGCAAGATACCATTAGTTTGCGTGAGGTGCTTAACTGGCGATGGGTAGGCATGCATCGTTTTTTGCCCGCTTTTGGTGAGGGGTTTGTCCTGGGCACGCTACCAGGCTTAATTGGCGGTGTTGCTGGAGAGTTTAGATTAGGCTTCATTAGTACCCTTGGGGTGGGGTTGCTTTTTGGTCTAATTGGCGGGCTGATTAACGAGCGAATTCTTGGACGAAGTAGCGTCGGGCTGATTTTCGGGCTGATTGTCGGGCTGATTTTCGAATGTTTTGAGCGACAGGAAACAGAAACGAGATTAGTTCCCAATCAGAGTATTCGTCGTGCCGCCTGGAATGCTGCGGCGTTTGCGCTTTTAGGCGGGCTAGGCGGGCTGGTTTATGGGTTGATTCTGTGGCAGTTAGATGGGTGTCTTGGTTGGCTTTGCTTTACGCCCTATTTTAGATTTGGGGGTGGGCTTTGGGGCGGCATACAGGCTGGAACTCTAGTGGGTCTTGAGATCTTTATATGGGTTTCTTGGTTTTATGGCCTCGACACCGTTATCCAACATTATACGCTGCGCTGGCTGCTAGCGCGGGCGGGGGCGCTGCCGTACCCCTTCCGCGACAGCCGCCTGGTTGCTTTCCTGGATGCCATGCACGCCCGCATCTTGCTGCGCCGCGTGGGCGGCGGCTGGGTTTTTGTGCATCGTTCGCTCCTGGAGTATTTCGCCAGCCTATCCCCAAACGCCCCTGAATGATCCCTGACTGCAGGACAATTCGCTGAATTGTCCTGGTTGTCATTCCGAGCCCTTCGGCTGGCTCAGGACAGGCTGAAGCGAGGAATCCCTACCGTGCTGGTAAACCAGGATGAGGGGGATTCCTCAGGCTGTCCCCTTCGGCAGGCTGAGTTCACCGAAGGGGTTCGGAATGACAATTGACTACCCGATTATTTTTTCAAAGTCCTGGTCGTTTGTCCGCGTAAGCTATCGGCTGTGCGGCATGGTTCATAAAGCGGAAACTATGCTTTACAGATTACTCGCAAGTGTCATTCCGACTATCTATTACCCACAAGTTGGGTTTGTTCTTTAACAAGATACCAATTAGCGGCAATATCCTGCAATCTTTGCCAGCCACGCCAGACAACTACGACGCCGGGTTCGCCATCTCC
>JAGVTM010000257.1 GCA_019136785.1 Chloroflexota bacterium
CGTTCTGGCTGGCGCGCGCCCCGTTACCATAGACGACCTGCCCCAGCTACCCTACACCCGCATGGTCATAGACGAAACCCTACGCCTTTACCCGCCGGCTTATGCCATTGCCCGTTGGGCGCAGCAAGAAGACGAAGTAGGCGGCTATCGCGTGGCGGCGCAATCGGCAGTCACCCTTTTCCCCTACGTCACCCACCGCCATCCCGCTCTATGGCCCGACCCGCATCGCTTCGACCCACAGCGGTTTACGCCAGAACAGGCGGCAGACCGCCCCCGCTTCGCCTACCTGCCTTTCGGCGGCGGGCCCCGGCAGTGCATTGGCAACATCTTTGCCCTGACCGAAGCCCAGTTAATTCTGGCTTCGTTGGCGCAGCGCTATCGCTGGCAGTTAGCCACCGACCAGACCGTAGAAATAGAACCCTTAATCACCCTGCGCCCCAAGAATGGGCTGCCCATGCGCCTTTACGCCCGCGCCTGAAGCCATCCGGCAAACCGTCTCTGGAATTTCACTGCCAGAACGCCCAGAAAAGCAAGAATCTTTGCGTCTTTGCGGTAAGTATATCCGCCATCAGCAAGGAAAAATTCATGAATCCCAGGTATCCTGATCGCGTTCGTATCGCCCACCTGCCCACGCCCATTGAACCATTAACCCGCCTGACAAAATATCTGGGCGGGCCCCAGTTATTCATGAAGCGGGACGACCAGACCGGGCTGGCTGGCGGCGGCAACAAAACGCGCAAACTGGAGTTCTTAATAGCTGACGCCCTGGCCCAGGGATGCGATCACGTCATTACCACCGGCGCGCCGCAAAGCAACCACTGCCGGCAAACCGCTGCCGCCGCCGCGCATTTTGGTCTGGGATGTAGTCTCGTGCTGCGCGGGCGGGAACCCGCCGCCGTCACGGGCAATATCCTGCTGGACCGGTTGTTGGGCGCACACCTCTACTGGTGCGGCGACCAGACGTGCAGCGCCGCTACCGCCGACGTGGCTGCCGAACTCAAAGCGATGGGGCGCAAGCCGTACATCATTCCCCTGGGCGGTTCCAACGTGGTAGGCGCCACCAGTTACGTGCTGGCTATGGAAGAACTCATGACCCAGTTAGCCGCCGAACAACTCAACATAGATTTTATTGTCTTCGCCAGCAGCAGCGGCGGCACGCAGGCGGGGCTGGTGCTGGGCGCCAGAGCATATGGTTTCCGCGGTCAACTGTTGGGCATCAGCGTAGACCATGACGCCCAATCGCTGCAAACCCAGGTAGCCGCCCTGGCTACCGCCACCGCCACCCATCTGGGAATGGGCACGCTCTCTGTAGCCGACCAGGTGGCAGTCAATGACGACTATCTGGGCGGCGGCTATGCCGTACTGGGTGAAACAGAAATAGAAGCCATCCGCCTGATGGCGCAGTTTGAAGGCATTCTGCTCGACCCCGTGTACACCGGGCGGGCTATGGGCGGCTTGATTGATCTGATTCGCTGGGGCGCGTTCAGCCGCGGGCACAAAGTCCTCTTCTGGCACACCGGCGGCATGCCCGCCCTCTTCGCCTACGCCGATAAGCTGGCAAATTAGAAAACACCCCGTAGCGCCGGCTTCCAGCCGGCAACAACCGCCTCATCTCGCGTAAGCCGGCTGCGCCGTGAGATAACTGCCCCTTAAGGGAAAACTGCCGGCATATACACATACCACTCCCCACCTTCTGGCGTAACCGTAGGCGTACTGGTTACTGTCGGCGGCGGCGCAGTCGTAGCAGTCGCCGTCGGCGGTGGTGCAGTCGTAGCTGTCGCTGTCGACGACAGAGTAGCCGTAGGCGTCGGCGTCAACGTAGACGTCGGCGAAGCCCCTGGCGTAGCCGTCTGCGTCGGCGTCGCTGTCACTGCCATTGTGGGCGTGGCCGTACTCGTTGGCGTCGGCGAAGCCCCCGGCGTGGCTGTATGCGTCGGCGTTGACGTGACCGCCGTCGTGGGGGTGGCTGTGGGCATCAGCGTAGCCGTAGGCGTGGGCAGCGGTGCGTCAGTCAACGTCATTTTGACCACAATGGCATCCATTTCAATACTGTTATGGGTAGTGTCATACGCGCCCACCGTCGTCGGAAAGTCGTCCGAATCCGTCCTGCCCGTCAGGTAAACAAGGCCCTGCGCATCTATCGTCACGCCCTGCCCTTCATCTATGTTACCCCCACCCATATACGTACCATATAGCAGCGTCTGTCCCCCGCTATTCAACTGCGCCAGAAAAGCATCGCGCAATCCATCTAACGAACTGTCGTAACCATTGCCGGCAACCGGAAAATCCTCCGCCTGTGTTTTGCCCGTGATCACCACCCGATTCTGGCTGTCCAGCGCGATGTCCGTCCCCTGATCGTCCCCCCACCCGCCAATAAACGTCCCATACACCAGCGCCGACCCCGCCGCGTTCAGCCGCACCCCAAACGCATCCGGGCACGGCGCAAAATCACATACGCCGCCGCCCAACGTCGTATCATATCCAGAGACGCTGGTCGGAAAGTCATCCGAACGACTCATCCCCGTCACAAACACATTCCCCCCACTGTTCACCGCAATCCCCGCCCCGCGATCCTCCTCGCCGCCCCCCAAATACGTGCCATACACCACCGAACTGGCATTCAGGTCCACCTTAAACACAAAGGCGTCCCACGTGCCGCCGTTAGGGTCAGGCGAAAAAGAACCAGGCGTCGTCGGTAGATTTGCCGAAGTAGACCAGCCCGTAATATACGCCAGCCCATCCCCATCCAGCGCCAGATCGGTCGCTTCATCCTGACCGCTGCCGCCCATAATCACCCCCCGCTCCAGGTTTGACCCATCGGCGTTCAGGCGCGCCACAAAGGTGCTGCGGTTAGCCGCCGGCCCAATGACCGTACCAATAAAGTCGTTAGACCATGTGCTGCCGGCAACATACGCTCGCCCACTCCCATCTATCGCCACCCCCAGCACCGCGTCAAAGTCGCTGCCGCCCAGAAAGGTACTGTAGACCAGGCTCCCATCGGCGTCCACCTTTAGCAGAAAGCCATCCGTGCCGCCCCCATAGCTGGTATCATAAGCCCCCGGCGTCACGTCAAAATCCGCCGAATCCGTTGTGCCCCCCAGATACGCATTGCCCGCCCCATCTACCGCCAGCGCATATCCGTAATCGGGCGCGCTGCTGGGTGGGTTAAAATGAATGGCATAAACGAGATCGCTGCCATCCGGCAAAAATTTAGCCAGGAAAACGTCCACGCCATGCGCCGCCTGGTCTGGCTCCGGGAACACCAGCGACGTCGTCGTCCCGCCCACGTAAACGCTGCCATCATCCCCCACGCCAATCCCATCCCCCTCGTCACCATAAATGCCCCCCAGATAGGTGCTAAAGCCAAAGGGCCAATCCACCGGCGCGCGGCTCTCTCGCTCTTCCACCCAACCGGTCAGCGGATCGCGATCTGCCGCCAGCGTGACGGCTCGCCCCTGGCGCAGCCAGCGCCGCGTCAGTTGCCCATCCTGGCTGCCAAACGCCAATTCCAGCCCTGGCAGCGCCCCCCTGTACCGGATACCTCCCCAAACAGGCACACGCTCAAAGCGCCGGCTGCCTTGATAATAGGAAACCACCGTAGGACGGGGATTGAAGGGCGTGATGGGAGAAGATGCCGGCATTTCCCACCGTTCCCCATCCACATAAACCGCCCCTTCCGTAAACCAATACACATGCCCCCCTGCCTCCGCCCGGAAACGCACCGCCGGGTCAAACTGCCCCACATTCTCCACAAACAAAACAGGCGGCGCGGGCGCTGCCGCCGCCGGCTGCCGTACCCACCACAACCAGCCCATCGCCATCAACGCCACACCCACCACCCCCCAACGCCACATCAACTTCATCATCAACCTTACCTCTTTGCCTTCAACCGTTACTCATTCACCAATTCATCAATTAATTATTACCCTCCCCCTCCTTCTTCACGCCTCCGCCAGCGTCCGCGACGCCACCAGCAGCAAAACCACCGCATACGCCGCCAGAATAACCAGATCGCGCCCAATCGTCTCCAGCCCCACGCCCCCCTTAATCAGTTCTTGCACAGCATTGTTGGCGTAATGCAGCGGCGACAGTCGCCCCAACCACTGCCCCCACACCGGCAGCTTATCCCCATCCACCAACATACCCGACAAAAACATCTCTGGCAAAATCACCAGCGGGATAAACGGGAAAATGTGCGCCTCCCGCCGCGCAAAGGTGGAAATAAAAATGCCCAACAGCACCGAAACCACTGCCAGAATCCAAAAGACCAGAAACAGGTTAAACAAAGTAGCCGCTTCATAATCCAGTTGGAACAGCCACAGCGTCTCCGTTAACACCACCGCCGCCTGCAGCGTCGCCAGTCCAAAATACCCCACAATGTACCCCCCAATAACCTCGCTGCGGCGAAACCCCGCGATAAACATGCGCTCCATTGTCCCCCCCGTCCGCTCCTGCACCAGCACAATCGCGCACAACAAGAAAGCCAGAAAATGCACGATAAAAGCCGTAAAAGGGATTACATAACGGGCGGTCAGCGCCGCCACATTCAACCCGTCCAAAAAAATCTTGAGGAAGTACATAATCAACAACGGCCCCACGAGGGAAATAGCCAACAGCCGCTTGTCGTGCCGTAGTTGCGTAATAACCCTTTTGCCCACAATAAAAACGTGCCTCACGACTGCGCCTCCTGCTCCTGAATAATGCCCAGCACAATTTCTTCCAGCGATTCCGCCCGCACATGCACCGCATCTATGCCGGCAGCCAACCCATAAGCGTGCAAGGCGGTTGCCAGCGCCGCCGGTGTAGACGGAATCACCTGCTGCTGCGCTGCCCCATTCTGGTGTACCCAAAGCTGGCTTCGCCCCCGCTCCATCAACCGCTCCGGCGTATCCATCGCCACAATTTGCCCCTGGCGCATAATCGTCACCTGGTCGCACAACAACGCTTCCTCCATCAGGTGCGTGCTGATCAACAAAGTAATGCCCCGCCCCGCCAGCGTGCGAAAAAGCTGCCAGGAGCGCCGTCGCAAATGTGGGTCCACCGCCGCCGTCGGTTCATCCAGGAAGAGAATACGTGGGTCATGAATCAAAGCGCAGGCTAACGACACCCGCTTCTTCATCCCCCCCGAAAACGTGCGCACCGGATCATCTGCCCGCTCGCTCAATTCCGTGAAAGCCAGAATCTCCCCCACCTTGCGTGGCAGGTCAGCCACATTTTGTCCCTGCCCATAAAAAGTCAGGTGATCCCGCGCCGACAGATCCTCATAAAGCGCATACGACTGCGGCATATACCCAATCTGGCGGCGCAGCGCCCACTTCTCCTTCAGCGGGTCCAGCCCCAACACCCGCACCTCCCCGGCGTCAGGTCGCAGCGCCCCCACCAATGCCTTAATCAGCGTCGTCTTCCCCGCCCCATTCGGTCCCACCAGCCCATAGATTGCGCCTGCCGGCACACGCAAATCCACCCCCTGCAACGCCTGAATCTTCCCATACGACTTCCGCAACCCACTCACTTCCACCGCATTCATACTACCTGCCCTCACCATAGGGCGGGTTGGCAACCCGCCCATGCTTCAAAAATACCCTCACGCGATAACACCGCCGCCCACGCTGAAAAATTCGTGTAATTCGTGGCTAAAATTTCATCCCAAACAACTATAGCTAAAATCTTCGCGCCCTTTGCGTCTTTGCGGTGAGAAAAATTCCTTAACCACTTGTGACCAATACAGAATCCGTCTAATTCGTAGCTAAAACCACCCAGACAAATCCCGCTGCAACATCTCCTGTAAACGTAAAATATCGTCGCGGTACTCCCCCGTCAGCGCCGCGCGCAAATCGGGATCAAACGACGGCTTCCGCATGGGCCACCTGTCCAACACCCGCCGCGCCCCGCGGCGCAGCCCCGCCGCCGCCCACCGCCGCCCCATACCCCTCACCCGCCCCCCTGCCAGTAGACGATACAACCACGCCAGCCGCGGCAAACCGCCCTTATTCGCAGACAGCCCCACCCGCGGCGTAAACTCCGCATCCACCCCCAAAAAGCCAAAAATCCCCTGCGCCGTCGCCGCCGCATCCACCTGCAAATCCTCATACAGACAGATATACAGCCGCGATCTCTCAAAATACGCCAGATAACGCTGCAATTGCGCCGCATAATACCCCATCTGGCGATAATGCCACAACTGCTCCCAACCGTCCGCAATCCGCCCTGGTTCCGCCTGCAAAGCCGCCGCAAAATCCAACGTCTCCCGCCCATCCCGCGCCAGATGCCAGTAAGCCGCATAAGCCCGCTCCGCCGGCTGTCGCAAAATGGCAATCAAGCGCACTTCGGGCAGATGCGCCGCAATCCGCCCCGCCGCCAACGGATGGTACAAATAAGCCGTAGACGCTTCCCCCACCGCCGCCGCCGCCCCTGCGCCGTCAAACTGTCGCCGGTAGGCATCCCAACTGGTCACCACATATGGGCTAAGCGCCTCCCAATCCCCCGGCCCCTGTACAGCCAACGTCTGCCCCATCCAGGCGAAGAAACTGGGTTCCTTATTAGGAGCGAAAAACACGTCAGGATGCTGGCTCAGCATCTGCGCCAGCGCCGTCGTCCCCGCTTTCGCTGCGCCAATAAGAAGAAAGGTGGGGAGGCAATCCATACCCCCATTATACCCCTTCCCCCCCACCGCACACAGACAGCGCCAAAACCCTACCTGAAGGACAACCCATGCCGCATCTGCTCAAGCAATGGAGTCTGGCCTTAATCCTGCATCGCATCCTGCCCCTCTCTTGCCAGACTGCGCATTAGCCCTTATACTGTGCCGCAAAATCGGCAGGCCCAATCAGGGATAATATCCCGCCTCAGCCTCAGCCGACCACCTGCCGCGTCGCCACTCAGATTTTGGGTTGGTTTTCACGGATGGCGGCGACCTGGGTCATGTCGTTAAACTTTCCAAACAGACTAAGGAGGTCTAACCATGAGTGGGATCAACATGACAGATCAAGAAGATCGAAGCGCGGATGAACTCCACATGACCGATCAAGGAGGCCCAGGCGCAGATAGAAGCAACGCTGCCGATCAAAAAGATCGAAAGGCGGACGGCAGCGACGTGGCCGATCAAGCAGGGCCAGGCGCAGATAAACCCGACGTGACAGATCCAGGAACTCCAGACGCGGGTGAGCTTAACGTAACAGATCAAGGAGGCTTGAGCGCAACTACGACCTTCAATTAACAGATCGTAACGATACAGTCCCTCTGGTCTCTAACCACGCAGGAGGCGATAACACCCCAGTAAATCGTGGTGATCTCTTTAACCGCGTACCGGCTCCGCAAAGCGAGCGCTTCGGCGAGCAGCCCCGCATCGTCCGGCGGCATCGGTGACGGGCAATTTTGGGCGCGTCTGCGCCCAAAATTGCCCATAAAAATGGGTGTCAGCCCCGCCTGCGGCGGGGCTGACACCCACCACGATTCTGGGCAACTCCGTAACTCCTGAACCTGCCGAACCGGCTTCGTTCAATTCTGAAGAAGTTAAACTTCTGGCAGGACACCATATGTAGGGCGGGTTGGCAACCCGCCTATACCAGTTGTCCCAATCACCCACAAAATCCCCAAAACCCACAGAGCCTTCCGCGCCTCCGCGTGAGGCTATCTTCTGACCGCTCACCACTCGCCACTGGCCACTGGCCACTGTTTTGAAAGGAGATTCTCATGAGCCAGGATAAGAGTACCACCAGCAAAGCCTCGCCAAAGTCCGCTAAGAGCGCCGCCGCCAACAAGAAGTCCGACGGCTTCACGAATGAGGAACGCGCCGCCATGAAGGAGCGCGCCCGGGAGTTGAAGGCGGAAGCGCGCGCCAACAAGAACAAGGCGGAAGGGGAAAAAGACCTGCTGGAGAAGATCGCCGAGATGCCCGAACCAGAGCGCGCCATGGCCACCCGCCTCCATGAAATCGTCAAAGCCAGCGCCCCATCCCTCCTCCCCAAAACCTGGTACGGCATGCCCGCCTATGCCAGAGACGGTAAAGTTGTCTGCTTTTTCCAAAGCGCGGATAAGTTCAAAACGCGCTACGCCACCATCGGCTTCACCGACGAAGCGAACCTCGACGAAGGCGTCATGTGGCCCGTTTCCTTCGCCCTGCAGGAGTTAACCGAGACCGAAGAGGCCAGGATCATCGCACTCGTGCAAAAAGCCGTGAGCTAAGAACTGATCTCGCCATATCATCAGGAAATAGTGCTTGCATGAGAGAGCCAGTCATTGTTACATCCGCCACGACGGAAGAGTTGAACGCGGATGTCCGCGCTGCCATTGTTCACGTCTGCCGTACCGCCCATCAAGAGGACGATTTTCTTCACCTCTTTTCCTACATCCCGTCCGGGGGCATCCATGTACTGGCTTACCGGGCGCAGGAGTTGGTGGGTCACGCGGTGGTGACGACGCGCTGGCTCCAACCTGAAGGCTTGCCGCTGTTGCGTACCGCCTATGTGGATGCCGTCGCCACATTGACGCCATATCAGGGTCAGGGAATTGGCAGAAAGCTTATGAGTCATCTCGCCTCAGTTATTGCTGATTTTGAGATAGCCTGTTTAGAGACAGATCGCGTGTCGTTTTATATGCAGCTCGGCTGGGAGGAATGGCGGGGCCCGTTGGCTGGCAGAAAAGGAACAGAACTGCTGCCAACCCCTGACCAAAAGGGTATCATGATCCTCCGTCTTGCTCGCACGCCACCACTCGATCTAGACAGATTGCTGGTGATTGAGTATGATGGGCGCATTTGGTGATAGTGGTTTGCCAAACCTGTTAGGTCTGCCCCAAAGCGAAATCCCCCTCTCTTAACCATGAAAACCGAAGTACAGGTGTATCAGCCACGCCCGGCATAGCGTTATACCCAAAGGCTTGGGTGGTGATATGATTGTGCCATGCACACAGGCACAATCATTCTCCTCAACGGCACATCCAGTTCCGGCAAGACCAGCCTTGTCAAAGCCCTGC
Source organism: Chloroflexota bacterium (assembly GCA_019136785.1). GTDB lineage: Bacteria > Chloroflexota > Anaerolineae > Promineifilales > Promineifilaceae > JAGVTM01. The sequence goes on from JAGVTM010000257.1 coordinate 8,974, forward strand.
AAACCCGGCTAGAAGAGCCGTTCCTGGATGCCGGCATTGACCGCTTCCTCTGGATGCTCCCCTCCCGCTACCTGGATCGTCCCCTCTGGGATGACGTCCTGGGGCTGGCGGTAACCGCCGGGCCCATCGGTCTCCGGCTGGTATCCGGTATGCACCACGCCATCGCCGCTTTAGCCCATGCCGGCAACCACGTCATCGCCGACCACGTCCTGGTAGAACCCGCCTGGGCAGCCGAATGCGCCGCCCTCTTTGCCGACCTGCCCGCCTACCTGATTGGCGTGCGCTGCCCCCTGGCTGTCGTCGAACAGCGGGAACGGGAACGCGGCAACCGCACCCTGGGGCAGGCCCGCGCCCAGTTCCACCGCGTACACGCCCACGGACTGTACGACCTGGAAGTAGACACCAGCCTCCACTCCGCCGCCGAATGCGCCGCCCAAATCTGCGCCCATTTGCAGCAGGGTTCCCCACCCACCGCCTTGCGCCAGCTACACGCCCGCCGCCGCCTCTCATGACCCCATTAAATTTGCCGGCATTCTGGCAAAAACGCCAGGCGTCGCTGAAAACAGCCCTCCTGCTATTTCTGGCGCTGCGCCTCTTCCTCACCGGCTGGAGCGCCCTGGCAGTCGCCCTCGTCCCCATCCCCACCACCCCCGACGAAACTGTGCGCCCCTATTTAGGCGCGGACATCCTAACCGAAGGCGCTGCCGGCATCTTGCTCGGCCCCTGGCAGCGTTTCGACGCCAACCGCTACTTGCGCATTGCTCGTCAGGGCTACGCCGCCGTAGAAGACTCCGTCTTCCCCCCCCTCTACCCCCTTCTCATCCGCGCCGCCAGCCAGCTTCTACCCCGCACCGCCCCAACTGTGGCAGACATGGCTGCCGGCATCCTCATCAGCAACCTGGCATGCCTCGCCGTTTTCTACCTGCTGCACCGCCAGACCGCTGCCAGGCTGGGAGCAAACAACGCCAACCGCGCGCTCATTTATTTCGCCCTGTTCCCCACCGCTTTCTTCCTTTTTGCCCCTTACACCGAATCCCTCTTCATCTTCTGGGTACTGGCTTCTTTGAGTTCGGCAGAACAGGGCAAGTGGGCGCGTGCCGGCATCTTCGCCGCCCTATCCGCCCTCACCCGCGCCGCCGGCGTCCTGCTCATCATCCCCCTGGCATACGCCGCCTGGCAAACCCGCCCCCGTTGGCAGCCGCTCCTGTGGTCTGCCCTGCCTGCCGCCGCCTTCCTCGCCTTCCTGGCATACCGTCACTGGCTGGGACTGCCCCCCATCAACCAGGTATACGCCCAATTCTGGCATCAAACCACCGCCCTACCCGGCATTGACCTGCTGGCGGCCCTGTCCACCATTCTCACCGGGCAAGGCGCGCGCGCCGGCGAAATCACCCTCATCTTCGACTTCTTAACGTCATTTCTGCTGCTGGCAGCAACCATAATCGCCTTCCGCCGCTACGGCGCAACCATTGGCCTCTACGCCGCCGCCATGCTCCTCTTCATCCTCCTCCCCCACTCCCAACTAAAACCCCTCTACTCCTTCACCCGCTACGCCCTGCCCTTCTTCCCCCTCTTCTGGTGGGCGGCAGAAGCCAGCCAAACCCCCTGGCCCCGCCGCCTCATCCTCTACCCCTCCCTCCTGCTCTACCTCTACCTCAGCGGGCAGTTCTTCCTCTGGGGCTGGGTCGGGTAGCAGACTACACCTTGATCTGCTATTTGCGCCACAACCCCTATTTCGCCCCAAAAATCCCCCAAATTTGCGCCTCATCTGCGAAATCTGCGTCCCATTTCCCCCAACATTAACCATTCACCAATTCACCAATTCACCCATTAATTATTCTCTTTACTCAACATATCCAATATATCCGCCGCCAGATCATACCGCCCAAACGCCGGCATCAAATACACCCCCTGCGCAAACGTCCGCACCTCTCGCAGCAGCTCCTGCGCAATCTGCACTCCTTCCTGCTGCGGATTCTCGCTCTCCCGCATCCGCTGGCGGTAACTTTCAGGAATGTGAATCCCCGGCACCTCATTGTGCAAAAACTCCGCATTGTTGCTGTTATACAGCGGCTTAATGCCGGCAATCACCGGAATCAAATCCCCATACGCCGTCTGATACCCCTGCAAAAACGCCCGCGCTGCCTGTGGATTAAACACCGGCTGTGACAACGCAAAATCTGCCCCACTGCGAATCTTCTTCCGCAGCAGCTTCATCTCCCGCTCCGGCTCATTCGACTCCAGATTCAGCGCGCACCCCACCACAAACCCCGTCGGCTGATCAATAGACTGCCCCGCCTTATCCATGCCCTGGTTCAACTGCGTCTTAATCAACTCAATCAAACCCGTCGGCACAATATCGTAGTTATCCATCGCCTCTGGATATTCCCCAATTCGCGTCGGATCCCCCATCACCACAAACCAATTCCGCACCCCCAACGCATGAGCCGCCAGCAAATCCCCCTGCACCCGCAGCAAATTCCGCCCCCGCGTCGGGAAATGCAAAATAGCCTCCA
>JAGVTM010000336.1 GCA_019136785.1 Chloroflexota bacterium
CCATTTGAAACGCGCCCCCTAAACTCGCTCACTCCCTGGTTGGCGGGGTATAATTACCGTCATGTCTACCACTTACGCTGTTATTGACCTGGAAACGACTGGATTGGATCCATCACGCGACGCCATTATTGAGGTGGCGGTCATTACGTTTGACCTGGATGGGGTGATAGATGAATTTTCGTCGCTGGTTTACCCCCAGCAAACGATTCCCCCCTCGATTACGGAGTTAACGGGGATCACGGAGGCCATGGTCGCCAACGCCCCCACCATTCCCACGCTGCGTCCGCAACTGCGGCGGTTGTTGGGGGATCACGTGGTGGTGGGGCATAACGTGGATTTCGACATGGGTTTCTTGCAGTCGGCTTACGTGGGGACCCAAAATTTGCGGCTAGACACGGTGACGCTGGCTTCGATTGTGCTGCCCAATGCCGGCAAATACGCCCTCGATGCTCTGGTGGAATACCTGAGTCTACCCGCCCCGGCGGGTCGCCAGGAGCACCGGGCGATGGCTGACGCCCGCCAGACGATGGAACTGTTCCACGCTCTGCTGGCGCGGGCGCAGAAAATGGGGATAGCTTACCTGGATGAGATCGTGCGCGCCGGGCGGCGCATGGCCTGGCCAGAAACGCGCTTCTTTGAGGAGGCTATGAGCCTGGCGGCGCGGCATGGTTTCGGCAGCGGCGCGCGCCGCGTGGAGAAGCTATTTGACCCGCCCAAAGTGGAAGGGCACACGCTGACGGGTTTTGGGGATAAGCCGAAGCCAGTTGATGTGGAGGCGATTGCCGGCATGTTAAAACCCGGCGCCAACTTCAGCCGCGCTTTTCCCGATTATGAATACCGCCAGCAGCAGGTAACCATGGTGCGGCGCGTCGCCGAAGCCTTTAACAAACGGGAACACCTGTTTATCGAAGCGGGCACAGGCACAGGCAAAAGCATTGGCTATTTGCTGCCCGCCGCCTTTTGGGCAGATACCAACGACTGCCCGGTGGTGGTGTCCACCAATACCATTAACCTGCAAGACCAACTTATTTTCAAAGACATTCCCCAACTGCAAAAAATGCTCTTCTTTCAACTGCGGGCAGCCGTTTTGAAAGGCAAGCGCAACTATTTGTGCACCCGCCTCTTTGAGCAAATGCGCCACCGCGGGCCCAATAACGCGGACGAAATGACGCTCTATGCCCGTATTCTCAACTGGCTGCCCCAATCCGACACAGGGGACGTGAACGAGATCACCCTGCGCACGCGCGAGGAGCAGATGGCCTGGGGCCGCCTCAACGCCGAAAATGACGTGTGCAATCGGGATACGTGCGGGCAGGCGCGCTGCCCGCTGCACGTCTCGCGGCAACGCGCCGCCAAAGCCCACATAATTATCGTCAATCACTCCCTGCTGCTGGCGGACGTAGCCTCTGGCAATATGGTTATCCCCGAATACCACGACCTGATTATTGACGAAGCCCACCACATGGAAGCTGCCGTCACCGACAGCCTCAGCTTTGAAGCCGATAAACGTTATCTGGATACGCTGCTGGAAGATGTGGTGCGCCCGCGAGCCGGCATACTGGGGCAGGCGCAGGCAGCCGTCCAGGCGGCTGTGCCCGCGGATGTGGCGCAGAGCTTCCAGGCTTTTGCCGGCAAGATACGCGAACAGGGCGCGTTGGCTGCCAACTACGTTGAAGACTTCTTTGCCACGCTGCAATACTTTTTGCGCGACCATCTCAACCAGCGCAGCCAGTACGCGCAGCAGCTTCGCCTGACGCCCGCGCTGCGCACCCAGCCGTACTACGACGAAGTGGAGTTAAGCTGGGAGAATTTACGCAAGCCGCTAAAGAGTATCAGCGAAGGCTTATTGTCGCTGGCGGCAGGTCTGGGGGATATGGCCGAGAGCTTTGAAATTGAGAACGTGGCTGATCTGGCGTTGGAGGTAACCAACCTGGGGCGCGATCTGGGCGAAATCCTGCTGAAAACGCAAGCCATCATTGCCGCGCCGCAGGCTGAATGGATATATTGGATTGAGCTATGGCGCGACCGCATCTCATTGCACGCAGCGCCCCTGCACATTGGGCCCCTGTTTGCCAAACATATCTTCGAGACGAAAGATACCGTGATTCTGACATCCGCCACCATGCGCACCTCCAAGCCAGGTGCAGCGGCGGAGCCTGGGTTTGCTTACATTCGGGAGCGGTTGAATGGACAGGCGGCGGCGGAAATGGCGGTTGGCTCCCCATTTGATTACAAAAATTCGACGCTGGTCTACTTGCCCATTGACATGCCCGAACCCAATCAGCCCGGTTATCAACGGTACGTGGAGCAAGCCATCGCGGATGTGGCCCGCTCTCTGGGCGGGCGCACGATGGCTTTGTTTACCTCTTACAGTCAACTGGCGCAGACTGTGCCGGCAGTAGAAGCCGCCCTAAAAGGGGATGGCATTTCGGTGCTGGCGCAACTGGAAGGCACGTCGCGGCAGCAGTTGTTGGAGCAGTTCAAAGCCGAAGGAACCAAAGCGGTGCTGCTAGGCACGCGCTCCTTCTGGGAAGGCGTGGACGTGCCGGGCCCGGCTTTGCAAGCGGTACTCCTGGTAAAAATCCCCTTTGACGTGCCGTCCGACCCCATCTTCGCCGCCCGCTCTGAAACCTACGATAATCCCTTCTTCGAGTACAGCATTCCCGAAGCGGTGCTGCGTTTCCGCCAGGGCTTTGGTCGCCTCATCCGCCGCCAGAACGATGAA
>JAGVTM010000139.1 GCA_019136785.1 Chloroflexota bacterium
GCCGCAGGGGCCGAGGTTGGTTCTTCCGTGGTCGTGCCGCCGCAGGCGCTCAACACCAGAGCGCCGACCAGCATCAGGGCGACCAGGAGGGCGAGTAACTTCTTATTCATCATTTCTCCTCACTTTTGAAATTTGGTTTGTATCGTAAGATTCAGGTTGGTTGTCAAAGTGCGCCCGCCAGTGGAAACCACGTTGCGCCTCAAGGGTGCTGGCGGGTGCGCCAAAAGAGGCTGTTAGAGCGGAAACACCTGAATTGGCTTCCGGCACCTCTAACAGATAGATTATGCCAGATTGCTGCTGTATGCTCAAGTTCTTGCTGAATAGCTTACCTCCTCTGTAAACAGTGGTGAGTGGGGAGTGGGCAGTGGTCAGAGCTGACAACCCTGTTGCGCGTTGCCAGACCTGATGCAGCCAGAGGCTCGCCACTCTTTTCGAGGCTTTAGCCAGTTCATACGGGCCGGACTGAACGCGGCGATAGATTGGGGTAGGGTTTTGTTGGTAGCAGTCATCCCTTAATTATGCCTCACCGTCGTGGTAGGGGGGACATCCAGGAGAAGCAGATGACGGACAGATTTCGTCGGTAGTAGACTTACGCCCTACCGGACAGTGCACAAAGTTTCGCGGATCTGGTAGAGCGGTGGCTGTGTAAGTCCTGAGCAAAGTTGCTGGCTATTATGCAATCGCCTTCCGAGATTAACAAGTGAGTTTTGTTTGCTCCTCAAGGTGATGATCTTCACGCTGTTTGCTGTTTGAAATCCTGGAGATCGGCGACCTGTCGCTACGTCAGATAGAAAGCCTGCAAATTTCGTTGCATAGGCAATTGTTGACGTGTTAACTATATCATGTTTTGGGGGGGTCTGTCAAGGAATCGCCCAAAAGCCCCAATTGGGCGCGCTGGCGTTTGATTTCCACGCCGGCGGCGCGGGCTTGGGGCACAGCGCCCGGCTTTTCCACGCGCACGCGCACTTTGTGGACGTTGAACTCCGTCAGGAGGATGCCGGCAATTTCCTCCGCCAGCCGTTCTACTAAAAGAGGCGCGCCTGCCGCCACGTGCTGGCGGATGCGCTCCGCCATGGCCGCATAGTTGACCGCATTGGCAATGTCGTCGCTGTGCGCTGCTGCTCGTGTGTCCGCGTAGGCTGTCACGTTTACCAGGATTTCCTGGGGGTGTTGGCGTTCCTCTGGTTCTATGCCCAGGATGCCACGCAGTCGTAAATCCGTGAGCAGAATCTTGTCCATATGGCTTACTGCCCCCCTTCGAGCAGATCAATAAACTCCGGTAAGGTGGTTGTATTGCGCACCCGCAGCCGTGGCCACTCATACCGGTTGTTAAAGCCGTGCCACCAGCCACCAGCCGTGGTCACCGCCCCCCAAAAATTAAGCTGCGGCATTATTTCCAACACGGCATCGTCGTACCGCCCGCCGGGATAGGCAAAGTAACGCGGCTGGTAACCAATGTGCGCCGCCAGCGTCTCTTGCGAACCGAGGATTTGCCACACCAGGAAGTCATGCTCCCGCTCGCGCAAGTCGGGGTGGGATTTGCTGTGCGGTTCCAGGCGCATGCCGGCAGCCGCCATCTCTTCCAGCATGGTCCACGTCATGTATGGCGCCGCCCCCTGATCCACAAAGTCGGTCACAATAAAGAACGTGGCCTTCTGCCCATATGCCTGCAAAACAGGGAAGGCGTTTTCATAATTGTCGAGATAACCGTCATCCAGGGTAATAATGACCGGTTTGGCGGGCAGCGAGCGCTTATTGACTATGGCCAGCGACAAATCGTAGAGATCAATGGTGGTATAGCCATTTTCAGCCAGATAAGCCATTTGCGCTTGAAATGCTTCGGGCAGAACACTCAGGTCGAGACGGTACTTGTCGGCATCTTCTGGCGGCACGCTGACGTAGTGATACATCAATATAGGAACGCGCAGAGTCCGGCTGAGCGTGCCAATTGGCGTGGGCAGCGGCGCGGGCGTGTAGGTAGCCGTGGGCAGTTCTATTGTGGGTGGGATGAGCGTAGGCGGCGCGGTTGTGGGTGTCCAGGTAGCCGTTGGTATCCAGGTGGCTGTCGGCAGGCTGGTACTCGTTGGCAAAGGTGAGGCTATGGCTGTAGGCGAGGCTGTAGCCGTATGCGTGGCTGTGGGGAGGGTGTGCGTCGTTGTGGCGGGCCTTTCCGTTTGTGCCGGCATAGTAACGCCCGCTGCTAGATGACTATCCGGCAGCCCCGCCCCCTGACCGTTATCCTGGCGCACCAATGCCAGCAGCAACATGCCCAGAAAGCCTAACAGCAGCAGCATCCCCACGCAGCCAATACCATCTGGCCCAACGTCTGTTCTGGTGATTGATGATCGGTTCTGTGTCATTAATATTGGAGAATAGCTTACGCCTGGGGCGTGGTCAAGTTTGCTACTGGCATCCTTATCTGCCTCTGATATACTCAATTGCTGTTATTCGCTCGCCAATGGCTGCTTTCACTCTGGCGCAGCCGCCTGTAAAAGTTCAACTGGAACAGGCAGTTGCGCAGAACCATTTCGTTCCGGCTGGCGATTCCCGAAATCTAAACAAGAAACCTGATAGCAGGCAGAACTCCCTACGCGCCTGATTTTGCTTGAGCGGTCATTCTGTCAGGCGTTTCTGCCCGTTTGGCGAATATCATCACGTCCAGCAAGCTATCTAAATTCGCAACCAACGAGCGCGGCATGTGTTTCTTCATGTAACAC
>JAGVTM010000400.1 GCA_019136785.1 Chloroflexota bacterium
CTGCGGCTTCATCCACTTCCGCAACCCCGCCCCCGCCATTGCCCTCCTCATCATCAAAGACAGCTGCGTCCTGCTCGGCAAACGCCGCAGCGACCCCGGCAAAGGCAAATGGGCCACCCCCAGCGGCTACATTGAGTACGACGACGACTTCCTGACAACGGCTGTGCGCGAAGCCAAAGAAGAAACAGGCCTGGACATCAAACTCAACGCCATCCTCAACATCACCTCCTCTTTCCAATCCCCCCAATACCACTTCCTGGCTGTCTACCTGTTAGCCACCGTCGTCGGCGGCCAACTCCTGGCGGGAGACGACCTGGAAGCGGTCGCCTGGTTCCCGCTATCTGGCCCGTTCCCGGAACTGGCTTTCGCCGAAGACGCCGACCTTCTGGCAACCTACTCCCAGGCATCGCTGCCCGGATTGCCAGTTGACTCCGGTTCGCCAAAGTGCCAATAGGCGTTAAAATAGGGTTCCCGGTGGTGTAAGGCACTAACCAAACGGTTTTGGCCTGTTGGAACTCCTGTAGCCAGCGCCTCGCACCTGTATAGTTACCCCTGGTTTTCCTTTGCGATCTTCGCGTCTTTGCGGTGAAATCCCAAAGAAGCCTGGCGTCTTTGGGGTGAAATTCCAGAGAGGTTTATATGCTGAACAACATCATCTGGCCCCAATTTGGCGCAGCCATAGACATGCTGGCAAACGCCCTGCGCGCCTGCCCTGAGGACGTCTGGGACAGCCCGCTAACCCCCAGCGACCCCGAACCGCAATACTCGACGTTCTGGTACATCGCCTACCACGCGCTCTTCTGGCTCGACCTTTACCTGTCCGGCACAGTCGAAGGCTTCGCCCCGCCCCCCCCCTTCACCCTGGCAGAGCTAGACCCCGCCGGGCTCCTGCCGGATAGGGTGTACACCAGAGAAGAACTGCAAACCTACCTGTCCCACTGCCGCGCAAAATGCCAGGCTGTCGTGCAAACCCTGACCAACGAAAGGGCGCAGCAACCCTGCCCCTTCCCCTGGGGAACCCTCACCTTCGCTGAACTACTCCTGTACAACATGCGCCACGTCCAGGAACACGCCTCCCAGTTGAACCTGTTAGCAATTGACTTTCACGCTACGCATCTTCCTGGCAGCCGTGAGAGGTATAATTGAATCATGGGGTACTCAACGTCTCCGCTCGTTTTGGAGCAAAATCATTATCCCGCCCTTTATGGCTTGCTGCCCCGCAAAACAAACAAAAACCCCCCACAGCAGGCATTCCCAGCCTCCTCTACCTTTCAAATGCCGTGCCCGAACGGGCGTTTCCTGCGCAATTGGCTGGATTATTCTTCACCACCTTGCCACCCCTGAAGGCGCACAGGGACAATTGAACCCGGAAAAATTCAAGGAAACATACCCATGAGTACAATTGAATCAGAACACTTTACCAAAGCGCTGCGCATGCTGCTGGATGAAACCTTTGACCGCGTACAGGGCTTCTATCTCGATGGCGGCACTTCGTTGTTTGAGACGCTTGCCGGCATTTCCGCCGCCGCCGCCTCCATTCCCGTAGGCGGGAAGTGCGCCACGCTGGCCGCCCAGGTCAAACACGTAGCCTTCTATCTCGACGTCGTTAACAACTCCGTGCGCGACCCCTCTTTTCCCCCTGCCGATTGGGGCGAAATCTGGCGCACCGTCAGCAGCGTCACCCCCGACGAGTGGCAAGCCATCCAGGCTGAACTCCGCGCCAGCTACAACCGCATTCTCAAGCTAATTGACGACACCCCCGCCTGGCCCGACGAAAGCTACATTGGTGGCGCCATCGCCCTCATCGCCCACACCGCCTACCACCTGGGCGAAATCCGCCAGGCATTGTGTACGCTCCAACCCTGAGCGCCGTTGCCAGACTACAAAAATCTTTGAGGCTTTTGCAGTCCCTCTGGCACGTTATCAGCCATCAGGCGGTTTCGTGCAGGATCATGCCGGCAATCATCGCCCCCACCCATACCATAATCCACAGCACAATAAAGAAAGCGCTGGTATCCTCCCCGCGCAGCACATGGTCCGCCTCCAACACCTTGTAACGCACCACCGCCGCTTCCACAAACCCCACAAACACCCAGCCAATCCGCCACCAGTTCCCCCATAATTGCTCCCGCACGTAAGGCGCAAACAACAGCGCCAACACCCCCAGCGCCGCCAACGTCAAACCAATGGTAGCAATCCGCTGCTCGCGCGTAGGGCGATCCGTGCTAACAGCCAGCCAGACAATCACCAGCCAGATGGCGGCCCCGTCAATCAAAAAATTCTCCACCGCCAGGCTCGTCGGTGTCACGTCGGCGGCTGGCGACAGAGCCAACCAGACGGGCCCGTCCAGCAATGCCAGCAGCGCCAGCCGCAGAGAACGGGTTGGCGGCGTATAACTGATCACCACGCCCAGATAGACGCCCACCAGCGCCACGCCGCCCAGAAAAATCAGCATGGGCACAGGGCTGCCGTATCGCCACAATGCCGCCAGGGTGGCTAATGCCGGCAGCGCCCCCAAATAAGCCAGATGCGCCTTATCCGCTAACCGGTGCGCCCGCACCGTCAGCCGGTGCGCCCGCGCTGCCAATTCATCCATCATAAATACGCAGCCAGGCTGTCAAAATCAAAGGAAAGATAAGGAACGCCTTCGACAATGCGCTGTTTGCGCCCTTCCATGAAAGCCGCAGCCCAGGCGTTGCTGATATTGTCCACGTCATAGCTGCGATGAATGACGGCGTATAGTTCAATCTCGCGCAGTTTCAGGAAGTACGGCATCTCCGCCAGCCAGTCGGGGTGCAGACGATTCTCACGGCGATAGCCGCGCAAGAAATGGGGCATAAACGTCACCGCAAAGGCAGCCGGCTCCTCCAAACCAGTGACGGCATAAAAGAGGACAATGGCGATATCGTTGGCGTACCAGCTATACATACAATCGTCAAAGTCAAACAGAGTGATGCGTCCCGATTCGTCCAGGAAGAAATTGCCGGCATGGGCATCCTGATGCACCAACCCGTAAGAGACGCTATCTCGCGGCAGTGTCCGCAAATGCGCCATCAAGTCACGGTAACGCGCCAGCGCCGCCCCTTCTGTCTCAGGCAGCACCCGCTCCACCTCCAACATCTCGGCGTCATCCCAATGCGGCCGCCGCCCGCCCCCAGCCGGCGGCTCATACCACTGGCTGAGCGCGTGCATGCGCCCCAAAAGCTGCCCATAGGTGGCCATCATCTCTGGCGTCCAGTCTGCCCGCCGCGGCGGGCGACCGGGCGCCTTAACGAAGGCCGTCGTCAGAAACTGCTCCCCCAGCCCATCGTCAATCGCTTCCACCAGATTGCCTTGCTGCGACAGCGCCGCCCCCGCCACCGACGCCCTGCCTGCGGCAAGATAGTTCAACCAATCCACCTCTCCCTGGATCATCGCCCGGCTGCGCCGGAAGCTATGGCCAATCCGCAGCACATAGTCCGCGCCCTGGCGCAAAAAGGCATACATAAAGCTCTCGAACCCATCCAGCAGGGCAATGTCGTCCGGGCGAATCCCAAAGCGCCGCATCGCCTCCTGCAAGATGGTATCATTGTAACGTTCTCTAATTCGTTGCTCCAAAACGCCTCCTACTGCCCATTTCGGCAAACCAATCTACGGCCTGCTATATGGGGGATAACGGGACAAACGCTGCCAATAGACTATGGCCACCACCACGGTCGTCACGCCCACCAGAAGA
>JAGVTM010000623.1 GCA_019136785.1 Chloroflexota bacterium
CCGCTGTGATGTATTTGCCTCCCGCGCCGGCCAGGAAATCCTCTGCGCCGTAGCCCAGGGAACCATCACCCGCCTCAGCCAGCCCCCTGCCGCAGCGCCCGGATAATATTCTCCGTCCACGCCGCCTCAAACTGATACCGCCGGATGCCATACTCCAGCGAAAACATCTCCCGCGTCACCCCCTGCCGCAGCGCGTCTGCCGGCAGCGGCACAGGCATCTTTAAGTTAGCCGCCCGCCGCTCCAACTCCGTCAACTCCCCCTGCAGCGTTTCCAGCCGCGCTTCCATCACCCGCAGTTGCGCCTCCACCGGGATTGCCCCACTAAAATGAAGCTGCGCCAGAAACGGGTTGTTGCTGCCTGTAGATTTCCCCGGTTCAGCCAGCCACTTCTGTAACGCCTCCTGCCCCGCCGCGGTCAGCGAATAAACCTTCTTATTCGGGCTGTCCTCCTGAATGACCGTCTCAAACTCCACCCAGCATTTCTTCTGCATCTCCCCCAACGACCGGTAGATGCGGCTGATATCCGCTTCCCAAAAATAATGAATGACCGTTTCCAGTTCCTTCTTCAACTCATAGCCCGATTTCGAACTCTTGTGCAGCATTCCCAAAATAATGTGTGGCAAAGACATACGATTTCCTCCTTCGAGAACAGCGTATCGTAGGGCGGGTTGCCAACCCGCCCATTCCTTCGACGACGGACGGCTGCCGTCCGCGCTCAGAGCTTGCCCTGAGCCTGCCGAAGGGACGGGTATGGTGCGCCGCGGCCCATGGTGTCTCCTCCGAAAATAGTAGGGCGATTTTCCAAAATCGCCCACCCGATTTTGGAAAATCGGGCTACAACGACACACTATTTTCATTCGCTGTGGTGCGCCCCGCGCATGGGCAACTCCTACGAAAATAGTGGTGAGTGGCGAGTGGTCGGTGAAGCCACTCTGACCCGTCCCACAAAGCAAATCTGTGTAAATCTGTCTAATCTGTGAAATCTGTGATGATATTTTCACCCGTGATGGTGTCGCCTCTTGACAGCTACTTCGAATGTAGTTAATATATATGCGTGTGCATATAGTTGCAATGGCATATATATGCGTACAAATACATTTTACCATCACCACCGTCATCTGACAATCTCTTGCCTGGAGGAAAGCATGAAAAAAGTAGGGTTGCTTCTTGTCGTTCTGTTCTCACTGGTTCTCGTATTGGGTCCCGTCCTCGCTACGCGACCCCAGGCGCCCCGCAATCTGGTAGGCGCTCGCCTGGCCACGCTGCAATACAAGGAAGTCTCCTTTGCCAATGCCGCCCAAGATTTAGATCTTGCCGGCATGTTATTCATCCCCAACGGCCACGGCCCATTCCCCGCCGCCGTCATGATTCATGGAGCCGGCGACAGCCAGCGAGACAACCCCTGGTATCTCACCCTGGCAGCCTATCTACAGGAAAACGGCATACTCGTCCTGCTGCCCGACAAACGCGGCTCCGTCCGCTCTGAAGGTAACTGGCGCACTTCCAGCTTTGCAGATTTGGCTACCGACGCCGTCGCTGCCGTAGACTTCCTCAAAACGCAGACCCTGGTAGACGTCTCCGAAATAGGCATCATTGGCATGAGCCAGGGGGGCCAACTTTCCCCCCTGGTAGCTGCCCAATCCCCCGATGTAGCCTTCTTGATAGACGTTGTGGGCACGTCCCTCTCCCTTTACGACGTGCTGCACTACGAAGAAACCCAAAACCTGCGCCAGATGGGTTTCCTGCCCGGCGTTTCCGACCTGCTTGCTTACCCCACCACATTTGTGCTGCGAGAATTCAGGCAGAAAGAGTTTTGGAACGCCGTCGGCAATTTTGACCCCCTGCCTTATTGGCAGGCGTTGACCATTCCCGCCCTGGTCATGTATGGGAGTGAGGACCCCAACGTGCCGGCAGAAAAAAGCAAAGCCCGCTTAGACGCCCTGCGCCAGGAAAACATCACCGTGAATGTTTACGCCGGATCTGCCCATGCCCTGGAAGACCCTGTCGGAACTGGCAGCCGCATCTTCCGCCCGGAAGCCCTGCAAGATATCAAAGAGTTCATCTACGCCGTCGCCCCACCGTCCATTGCCTTCGCCCTGCCCGCCTTCACATTCCAGGGGGATGACCCCGCCCTCCCTATGGTCACCCACGACCCATCCCCCACCATCCAGAACCGCTACATCAATCCCGGCGCCGTCCTGTTTCACCAGGCCCAGTTCCACATGTTCTTCAACAGCTTCACCGGTTGGCCCGGCGTCATCCAGGTCGGCTACATGACCTCCGCCGATGGCTATCACTGGCAAATGGCCCAGGCTGCGCCCGTCTTCACCACCGACCACATCCCCTTTGGCGGCGGTCACGCCGATGTCTCTGCCGCGGTCATTTTGCCAGACGGTCGCTGGGCGCTCTATTTTCACACCATAACCGGCGGCGAAATTGGCCGTCTGACTGCGCCGTCTCCCCTCGGCCCCTGGGTGGCGGACGCCGCGCCCGTGCTCCGGCCCGGCCCCGCTGGCGAGTGGGATCAATACTGGCTTGGCTGGCCCAGCATTGTCCAGGAGGGAGACAACTTCCGCCTGTATTATGGCGCGCGCCCCAGAGATGGCTACGCTATTGGCCTGGCTACGTCTGCCGACGGTCTGACCTGGACAAAATACAACGATCCCGCTACCGTTGGCGACCCCTTCGTTCATAGCGATCCGGTAC
>JAGVTM010000608.1 GCA_019136785.1 Chloroflexota bacterium
GGCATGTAGCGGAAGAAGAAGGTGAGCAGCAAGGTGCGAATGTGGCTGCCATCTACGTCGGCGTCGGTCATGACGACAATGCGGCTGTAACGCAGGTTGCTGAGGTCAAAGGATTCGCCAATGCCTGTGCCCAAGGCGGAAATGAGGGCTTTGACTTCGTTATTCGCCAGGATTTTGTCCAGGCGGGCGCGTTCGGTGTTCAGGATTTTGCCGCGCAAGGGAAGGATGGCCTGGAAGTGGCGGTCGCGGCCTTGTTTGGCGCTGCCGCCGGCACTGTCTCCTTCGACGATGAATAGTTCGGAGCGGGAGGGATCGCGCTCGGAGCAGTCGGCCAGTTTGCCCGGCAGGGTGAGGCTTTCCAGAGCGCTTTTGCGCATGACGAGTTCGCGGGCTTTGCGGGCGGCGTCGCGGGCGCGGGAGGAGGTGAGGCAGCGCTCAATGATGCGCTTGGCTTCACGCGGGTTTTCCTCCAGGAACATAGACAGGGCGTCGGAGGCGATGCCGGCAACAATGCCGGCAACTTCCGCATTCATCAACTTCACTTTGGTCTGGCTCTCAAACTGCGGATCAGGGTGCTTGACACTGACGATAGCCGTCATGCCTTCGCGCACATCGTCGCTGGAGAAGTTTGTCTCTTTCTCCTTCAAATAGCCGTTTTTGCGCGCATAGGAGTTGATCACCCGCGTCACCGCCGTGCGCAGCCCGGTCAAATGCGTGCCGCCGTCAGGGGTGTGGATGGTATTGGCAAAGGCAAACTCGGAAATCGCCACGCCATCGGTGTATTGGATTGCCAGTTCTACATCCACGCCATCCACTTCCTTACGGATAGCAATGGGGTCATGCAGCGCCTTGCGGTTACGGTTCAAGTAGCGCACGAAGGAACTCAAGCCGCCTTCAAAGTAAAAACTCATCTCGCGCGGGATTTCCGTGCGTTCATCCCGCAGGGTCATAAAGACGCCTGTGGTGACAAAAGCCATTTCGCGGAAGCGGTTAAGCAGGGTTTCAAAGCGGTAGGTAGAGCCATCGGTAAAGATGGTGTCATCAAAGCGGAACTGGATGGTAGTGCCCGTGTCTTCTTTTTTGGTTTTGCCGACTTGGGTAACGGGCCCCTGGGGAATGCCGCGCATGTACCGCTGTTCGTAGACGCCGCCGTTTTGTTTGACAGTGGCTACCGCCCAACTGGACAGGGCGTTGACGGCTGCCGCGCCCACGCCGTGCAAACCGCCCGACACTTTGTAGGCGGAGGCGTCGAACTTGCCGCCAGCGTGCAGAGTGGTCAGCACAACTTGCATGGCGGAGACGCCTTCGGTAGGGTGGATGCCGACGGGGATGCCGCCGCCGTTGTCGGTGACGGAAACGCTCTCGTCGGGGTGAATGGTGACGGTGATGCGGTCACAGCGACCAGCCAGGGCTTCGTCAATGGAGTTGTCTACGATTTCGTAGACAAGGTGGTGCAGCGCTTTGATGTCGGTGCCGCCAACGTACATGCCGGGCCGCCGGCGCACGGCTTCCAACCCTTTTAATACTTGAATGCTGCTGGCGTCGTAACTTGCCTGTACTTTTGTCATCTGCAATCCTTTCTTACTGCGGAATGAGAAATGAACAACCTGCCCATTTAGAAGTTCAACGCCTTTGGAGAAGTTGAACTTCTTCCGTCACTCTATCGTGGCATCTAGCTGGTAAAGCGATTTTGGAAAATCGCTTTACTGTTATGGAAGGAACGCCGGGACACGGTCGCGGTAGAAAACAAAGGTGGACATGACCAGGGCGGTGCTAATGAAACCGTGACCAAAGAGGCTGACGAGGGTCAGCCAGGAGCCATTGTCTACCTGCCGCCATAGGGTGTTTAGACCGCTGCCTACCAACACCAGGCCCAGGAGGAGGAGGAGGGCGGGCCAGATGTGGATCTGCACCAGGCGGACGCTGGCAAACATGGCGGGGAAAATGCCGGCATCATGCAAAACAATACCATGAATGCTAAAGCTGAGATAGATCGCCAGCCACATGGCTGCCGCGCCTCCCAGGAATATCAGCGTTGTGGGGCCCAAGCCAAATAGCGCGAAAATCAAAGCCACCGGCAGCAACGCCACGCCGACCGCCGCCAGGCATAGGGCAAAGACCAACACCAGTCCTATCAACCTGAAGCCAGAGCGCAGGAGCCGTGGCGCAAACAGGGCCAGGTCGAATGGGTCGCCGCGCAAAGCGTGGGCCAGTAGATTGTAGTAGATGGCCGCCAGCAGCAAGCCAGCCAGGTTCAGACCCAGGAACGATAAGAACCAGACGGGCATACTGGTTATTTCGACTGTGGCGGTGGCGATTGGCGTTTGCTGCGGCGTGGGGCCGGTCA
Organism: Chloroflexota bacterium; assembly: GCA_019136785.1. Classification (GTDB taxonomy): domain Bacteria; phylum Chloroflexota; class Anaerolineae; order Promineifilales; family Promineifilaceae; genus JAGVTM01. Next base: position 2,348 of record JAGVTM010000608.1, read on the forward strand.
TGAGCGCGGGGATGCCAATCACAGGGAAACTGAGCATGGTGAACATATTGGTGCGTGGGGCCAGGGCTGCCGCCTGTTCGGCAAAGGCGGCGAACATCTCCTGGTCTGACAGCAGGGACAAGCTCTGGGTCAACAGGGTGGTGATGTCCAGCCGGGGGCCGAGCCACAGGAGCAGGTCGAGCAGGATGGGCAGGGTGATTAGCCATAAATGGCTCGTCATCAGGTCGAATCCGGCGGCAATGGTGCTGATTACTCCAGGTGGTCCCGGTGATTGAGGTGTTGTTTGTCGCATCATAGTAACCGGTTAATTTTATCACATTTGTTCTAGCCTGGCGAAACTGAACGGGGG
>JAGVTM010000158.1 GCA_019136785.1 Chloroflexota bacterium
TACGTCGAAATGGAACCGGAATCTGCCGGCATTCTCCTCTGCAAACAACCAGATGGGCGTTACACACTCATGCACCTGATGCGCGTCATCCCGCAGCCTCAGCAGCGATTCAGGCACATCAGGCAGCCGCTCCGCATACTCCAGCAAATACTCCAGCTTCTCCCGCCCCTGACAGTAGCCAAAATCCTCTACAATTTCCGCCAGCCGTGCCGGCAATTTACCTGTCTCTGACATATCACTCTTCTTCGCGTTCTTCGCGTCTTGGCGGTGAAATCCCTTCTTCCGCTTCCGCCAGCCATGCCGGCAATTTACCTGTCTCTGACATATCACTCTTCTTCGCGTTCTTCGCGTCTTGGCGGTGAAATCCATTCTTCCAGCAAAATTCCCGTTAATTCTAGCATAACTCGTTATGCAACGCAGATCAGATAAACTATACTCCAATCAGTTTGCTGCTTACGCCTATTCGTCCCTTCGGAGGTATCCCCTGGCACACCCTTTCCGCTCCCCGGCCCCCCGCGTCACCCTGATCAACGCCTTCGCCCAGCCATACGAAAACGCCGTCGCCGCCGCTCGAACCTGCTACTCCGCCAGCGGGCTGATTCTGCCGGCAGAAGTCAGCCTCAAACCCGACCTGCGCGACCGCATTGCCCACTCCATTTACGAAGCCGGCCACCACACTACCTTGCAGCACGCCCACGTCCAGTTTGGTCTGGAAAACGTCAGCCGCCAGTTCATCTGGACCTTCCTACACGCCCACCCCTACTACAACAGCGAGCAAGTCAGCCAGCGCTACGTGCGCGTCGCCCCCGACCAGATGGCTGTGCCCCCCCTCAGCGGACAGGCGTTAGCCGTCTACGAACAAACCATCCAACACCAGATGGACGCCTACCAACAGCTTATCAAGCTGCTGACGCCCACAGTAGAGCATTTTTACTTCCAGTTATTCCCCAACCGTGCTCCATCCCCCCGCCGCCAGCAGCAGGCGCACCCCCTGGCCCGCCGCTGGATTCCCAAAAAGAGCATGGAAGTAGCCCGCTACGTCCTGCCTGTGGCCACCTTCGCCTACCTTTACCATACCGTAAGCGTGTTGACCTTGCTGCGCTATTATCGCCTGTGCCGGCAATTCGACGCCCCCCACGAAACCCAAACCGTCGTGCAAAGCATGGTTGACGCCCTCTTAGCCGTTGACCCCCAACTGCGTAAAATTTTGGAAGAACCCCTCCCCCTGGAACAAACCCTGGAATACCAGTTCTGGCAGTCAGCGCCGCCCCCGCCTCCCGCCTACGCCGCCGCTTTTCGCCAGGAATTCGACGCCGCATTGGCCGGCCACGTCAGCAAACTCGTCTCCTGGAAACCCGACAACGAAACGCTGCTGGCAAACGGCGTGCGCGAAGCCTTAGGCTTGCCCCGCGCCGCCCTGGACGACGCCGCTGCCATTGCCCTGGTGCTGGACCCCCAGCAAAACCCCTATTGGGGCGAATCCCTCAATGTAGCCACCTTGAGCAAACTCACCCGCGCCCTACACCACCCCGGCTACACCTTCCGCAAGAAACTCTCCCACACCGCCGACAGCCAGGATCAGCGCCACCGCACCACCCCCGCCAGCCGCCCCCTGCTCACCGCTTACCTGACAACCGCCCCTGACTACATCACCCCCGACCTGCTGCGCCACAACGACCGCGCCCGCGCCCTTTACGACGAAACCATGACCCGCACCTGGGAGGGCATTGACGCCCTGCGCCGTCTCGGCGTGGCGGATGAATTTGTCGCCTACCTGCTGCCCAACGCCGTCGCCATTCGCTTCAGCGAAAGCGCCGACCTGATGGCGCTACATCATAAGCTGCGCCTGCGCCTCTGTTACAACGCCCAGGAAGAGATTTTCGCCGCCAGTCAGGATGAGGCGCTGCAAATAGCCGCCGTCAATCCCCTCATCGGTTCCTATCTGGGCGCGCCCTGCCGCCTGCGCCACGCCGCCGCCGCCCGCCCTTTCTGTCCCGAAGGGGACCGCTATTGTGGCGTCCCCGTGTGGAAACTGGCTGTAGCCGATTACGAGCGCGTGCTGTAACTACACCTACCAGGCATCCATACCGATCCGGTCCGCCAACCCCTCCACAAAATCCGTCAACCCCTGCCCCAGATCCGGCTGGCAGGTAGCCTGTGGCAGCCATTCCCCCAAATCCCGCGCCAGCAAGCTCTCCCCATCCGTCACCGCCACCCGACCGTTTTCCGTCGTGATACACTCGATCAACGGCTTAACCCGCGCATCCCGTCGCAGCGCTTCGCCGTTGTAGCCGCCTGCCGGCAAAATCAACACCGTATCATCTGGCGCGCGGAACGGTTCATCCACCATGCACAAATCCGCCTTGATCGCCACCCCCTGCTGGCTGTAAACCAGTTTGCTCCCCAGGCTGACGCTCTTAATAGATAAGCCGGCTCGCCGAAACGTATGCAGCAGATACACGACCTCTAATTCGTCAAATCCATCGTCAATGAGCAGATAGCTGTGCGTGCGTTTCTTCTTAGCCATGATGACGGTTACATACCTGTACAACTGCTGGAAGCCACGGCGCACTCGCCGTTGACGCCACCCTCATCCACCACAGTGTAACCTGTGGGAAATGCGCTCTGCTGCGCCGCCTGCGCCCGCAAAGCTGCCGCCGCCCCCAGGCTGGCAATGGCAAAAGCCAGCGCAAAC
>JAGVTM010000540.1 GCA_019136785.1 Chloroflexota bacterium
GCCGGCGCGCCAGGTTTCAGGCGACTTTTATGACTTCATTCCCGCCAACCAACAAATAGGCGTACTCGTGGCCGACGTCTCCGACAAAGGCATGGCGGCTGCCCTGTTCATGGCCCTCAGCCGCAGCATTTTGCGCGCCAGCCTGGGGCACGTCCCCCCCGCCGACGGCATTGCTCAGGCTAACCGCCTCATTTGCGCCGATGCCGCCAACGGCATGTTTGTTACCCTGTTTTACGGACAGCTAAACCCGGTTACAGGCGAACTGATTTACGTCAATGCCGGCCACGATCCGCCCTTATTTTACCAGGCGGGCAGCGACCGGTGGCAAATTTTGCCGCGCACGGGTATGGTGTTGGGCATTGACGCCGCCGCCCGCTTTGAGCAGCGCGTTATCCGCATGGAATCGGGTGACTTTTTGCTTATGTTCACCGATGGCGTCACAGACGCGCTGAACAGCCGCCAGCAAGAGTTTGGCTGGGAGCGGCTGCACCGTGTGGTCATTGACCAGCGCCAGGCGGCGGCGGCAGACCTGATGACCGCTCTGGAACAGGCGCTGCACGACTTTGTGGGCGGCTCTGCCCCCTTTGACGACATCACCACGGTCATCATCAAACGGCTTGCCGGCCCTCCCTCTGACCACTGACCACTCTCAACTGTTTTTAGGAAGTTGTAGATGCTGAACACCTTGTTGAACGATCGTTATCGCATCGAAGCAGAGATTGGTCGCGGCGGCATGGGTGTTGTCTATCGCGCCCAAGATATGCTGCTGGACCGCAGCGTGGCTGTAAAGCTCCTCCTCTCCTCCAATTTGGGCACAGAAGGGCGCGCCCGCTTGCTGCACGAAGCGCAGGCTGCCGCCCGGCTCAACCATCCCAATATCATTACGATTTACGATGCTGGCGAGATTGAGGGCGCTTCCTATATCATTATGGAACTCCTCAATGGCGAGTCGCTCTACGATCACCGCCCGCAAAGCCTGCCGGAAATTTTGAAAGTAGCCCGCCAGATATGCACTGCCCTGGAACACGCGCACGCGCATGGCATTATTCATCGGGACTTGAAGCCCGAAAACGTGATCATCACCCGCGATGGCACAGCCAAACTGACCGACTTTGGCCTGGCGCGTTCGATGGCCAGCCGCATCACCATTGAAGGCTCCATCATAGGGACGGTCTATTACCTGCCCCCCGAACAGGCGCTGGGCAAAGCCATAGATGGTCGCACGGACCTTTACTCGTTTGGCGTTATGCTCTATGAACTGGTCACCGGGCAGCTTCCGTTTACGGCTGATGACCCTCTGGCTGTTATTTCCCAACATCTGCATGCCCCGCCTGTGCCCCCCAGCAGCTACAACAGCGACATTCCGCCGCTGCTGGACAGGCTGATCATGCAGTTGTTACAGAAAAATCCGGAGGATCGGCCTGCTTCTGCTGCCGAGACAAAGCAGATTCTGGCTCAGGTGCTGCGCGCGCCCGGGGCGGCCACAGCCAATGGCGCAGTGAAACTGCCGCCCTCTCCCCTGGAGCAGTTAGCCCTGGGGCGATTGGTGGGGCGCGACCGGGAACTGGCGGAAGCAAAAGCGCTGTGGCGACAGGCTACCCTCACCCCTGGCGGCCAGCACGTCCTGTTCATCAGCGGTGAGCCGGGCGTGGGCAAAACACCCTTGATGCGCGAAATCAAAGCCCTGGCGGAGGTGTCTGGCGCCATCGTTTTGGAAGCAGAGTGTTATACCGGCGGCAGCGCTCCCTATGCGCCTGTTACCCAGATGATGCGGGCGGCGTTGACGCAGCGGGCTGGTCGGACGTCTGCCGGCAAAAGCGTGGCAGCCCTCCCCTCATTTTCTAACCACGTTCTGGCAGACCTGATTACGCTGGCGCCCGATTTGCAGCTTTTTTATCCAGACGTGCCGCCTAACCCTTCCTACGACGCCCAGTCAGACCAACAGCGACTGTTTGAAAGCGTAACTACCGTTTGCGCCGCTTTGGTTGAATGCGCGCCCTTAATGTTGGTCATGGAAGATGTGCATTGGGCGGACAGCGGCAGCCTGGATGTAGCGCGCTACCTGGCTCGCCGCTGCCGCTTAAACAAACTGCCCGTCCTCATCGTCATGACCTACCGCGATGTAGAGTTAGATGCTGCCTGCTGCCTGGATGACATTCTCTACGACCTGACGCGCGAACGGCTGGCTTTTCGTCTTAAGCTCAATCGCTTCGACCGCGAACAAACGCGCGCCTTGTTAGACATTATGTTCCAGGAGAAAATCTCCGACGAATTCCTGGATGCCATCTACCGCGAAACAGACGGCAACCAGTTTTTTGTGGAAGAACTGTGCAAAGCGTTGGTCGCTGCCGGGCAGTTGTACCGCCGCGACGGGCGCTGGCAGCGCCCCAACATGGCCGAACTGCAACTCCCGCAGAGCGTGCGCGGCGCCATTCAGGCCCGCGTCGGTCGTTTGCCCGATACCGCGCAGGAGACGCTGCGGTGGGCTGCCGTCATTGGGCGCGAATTCGACTTCGGTACGTTGAAGCGGGCCAGCGAACTGGATGAAGAGACGCTGATTGACGCGCTGGAAATAGCTGAACGCGCCCAACTTATCGGCGAACTCAAACCGGACCACTACGCCCATGTGCGCGCTGGCGCGGAAATGTTTGCCTTTGCCCACGCCCTGACGGTGACGGCGCTGCGCGAAAG
>JAGVTM010000565.1 GCA_019136785.1 Chloroflexota bacterium
TACAACCTGTACGTGCGCCGCTCCTTCGACGGCGGCGTGATGTGGACAACAACGCCCGCCGACCTGGGCGGCAGCGGCACCACGACCTGTGAATACTACGGGCACGGCAGCGATGTCACCGAAGTCTGCACCGATTATGGGCCAGGTGAGTTTGAACAGGGGCGGAACGTATCGGAGTTGGTGGGCAACCGCATCACCATCCTCGACCCACGCTACTCGCCCACCGCTGATCCCATTGTACCCACCATCTACACAGAGCCGTATGAGTTTCCCGCCTATGACGATGACGTGCGCGATCCGTCTCGCTTCTTCATTGTCTACGAAACGGGCGACAATACCACTGTCGCCGAGGGTGAAGCCACGCCTCTGGACTTGTTCTACAGCCGCGCCTCCGTCTACGGCGACGAGTATGATTACGTAGAGTATTACAAGGACCAGGACGGCGACGGTCAGGCTGAACTGGTGCTTGAATGGGACTGGCTGGAGAATCAGGCAGAGATTCTGTCTGGCGAAGCCAGTATCGGATCGAATTCGGGCGGTACGTTCTTCTACGCCGCCTGGAGCCAATGGCAAGAAGATGAAGAGGAGGTTATCAGCAACAGCGATGCCTGGTATCGCCGGGTCATGTATCTGGATGACGAAGATGCCGTTCCCAGCGTCTCTATCCTCTATACCAGTCACCTGTTTGTTGGTTACAACACAGCCACAGAAGTGACCTTTGTCGGCTCGGCGCGGGACAACGACCACCTGGGCGACGGGATCGTGGCTTACTTGTGGCAGTCCGATATAGCGGGCGTACTCTGCACGGAGCAAACCTGTTCTATTCCGGTGACTATGTTTACCCCCGGTGAGCATCTGATCTCCTTCACGGCTCAAGATGCGGAAGGCAACTGGGCCAACGAAGCCTCGTTCATGCTGTTTGTGGCCGATACGCTGTGGCAGCAGTTCTTACCCACGACAGTACGCAATTAGCGCGGCAGTCATGAAACACCACCGGCTGTTGATTGGTCTGGCAGCGCTGGTATGGGCCGTAGGGGCGGCAGTAAGCGCGCAGGCGCGCATAACTACCGTCCCTACGGCTGCGCCTGACTGGTACAGCGAAGGCGACCAGACCGGAGACGAATATGGCTTTGCCGTCGCCGCTGGCGATGTGGATGGCGATGGTTTTTCTGACCTGATCGTGGGATCGCCGAAGTATGATGCCGGCACTTACCGCGAAGGCGCCGCTTTTCTCTTCCGCGGTTCTGCCGGCGGTCTGGCGGCTAACCCGGTGTGGATTGGACGCGGCGGCTTACAAGGCGGCAGATACGCCCACGCCCTGAGCAGCGGCGACGTCAACGGGGATGGTTACGACGACCTGCTGGTCGGCGCGCCGGCATATCGCCATGACGACTCTGGCGAAGGGGTCGTCTTTCTTTACTTTGGCTCCCCTTTGGGCTTGAATCCCACGCCAGATTGGCAGTACGAATCCAATCAAGCCGGGGCAGAGTTGGGGTGGAGCGTAAGCGCCGCCGGCGACCTCAACCAGGATGGCTTTGAGGATGTGGCCGCGGGCGCGCGCTGGTTCAATGGGGATGCCGGCAGCGCCGGCGCCGTCTTCATCTTCTACGGCGCGGCTGATGGCCTGGGCGACACGCCAGACAGACAGCTTGACGGCGACCAGGCGGGCGCAGGCTTTGGCTGGAGCGCAGCCGGCGCCGGCGACGTGAATGGCGATGGTTACGACGACCTGCTGGTAGGCGCGCCCTACTATGACGTCCCCTCCGCTGCGGCGGCAGAACTCATGACCGACGCCGGGCGCGCCTTCTTGTTTGCCGGCAGCGCCAACGGCGTTGGCGGCGCGCCCACCTTTTCCGCCAGCGGCAGCCAGCCTGATGACCGTTTTGGCAGCAGCGTCAGCAGCGCCGGCAATGTCAATGGCGATAACTGCGCCGACTTCCTCATCGGCGCCTCCCTGCCCGACCAGAGAGGCGCCGCCTACTTATGGTTGGGCGCAATCACTCCCCTGGCTGCCGCGCCTGCCTGGCAGCAAACGGGCGGCGACAGCGGCGATCAGTTCGGCTACAGCCTCAGTCGGGCGGGTGACGTGAACCAGGATGGTTACGACGACGTCCTGATTGGCATCCCCGGTTACACCGGCGACCAGGCGAAAGAGGGCGCCGCCGCGATCTACCTGGGGGGGCCAGGCGGGCCAGGCGCAGTGGCAGCCTGGCGCAGCGAAGGCAACAAAGCAGATACGCTTTTCGGCGCGGCGGTGGCGGCTGCCGGGGACATCAACCAGGACGGTTACGGGGACGTGGCGGTTGGCGCGCAGTTGTTTCGCCAGGATCGCCTCATCGTCGGTCGCGCCTTTGCTTATCATGGCACTGCCGGCATGAGCGTCTTTCAGCAGCAGTTTCTGCCGCTGTTGCAGCACGATGGCTATTAGTTGTTGCCTGCGCCTGTCGAAGGCAACAGCGGTTAATACAAGCCAAAAACGGGGAGATGTTAGACGATTCCCAACACTCAACAGCAGTTTAGGGCTGGTTAAGTCCGTCATGTTAGGCTGAGAACGAGAGATAAAGCGAGTTTCTGACCGGCTCAACCGGCAGATTTCTCATTCAGGGATATGCGCCAATGACCCAAACAGCCAACGAGCAGCGAATGCGTGACCGCAGCCACCTGCGCACGGTGGCAAATAACCTGGCGCTGCACCTCCACCCGCCGCGCGTGCCCGCCGCCGCGCTGCGCTTCAGCTACACCTGGGGGCTGGGAGGCATCTCCATCCTGCTGGTGGCTATCCTGTTTTGCACGGGCGTCCTGCTGGTTTTTCGTTATGAACCAAGCGTAAACACCGCTTACCTGAGCATCCAGGCCATCGAAACCAAAATCTTCTTTGGCTCGCTCATTCGCGCCATGCACCATTGGAGCGCCAACCTGCTGTTGGTTGCCGTATTTTTGCACCTGCTGCGCGTCTTCTTCACGGGCGGCTTCAAACAAGGGCGCGGCGGCAACTGGGCCGTCGGCGTGGCCCTGCTGCTTATTGTGGTGGCCTTTAACTTCACAGGCTACTTGCTGCCCTGGGACCAACTGGCTTATTGGGCGATCACCGTGGCCACCAGCCTGGTCAGTTATGTTCCCCTGGTGGGGTCATGGCTGCAAACGCTGCTGCTCTCTGGCACACAGGTAGGTCAGGCCACGTTGAGCAACTTCTATGCTATTCACGTGGCGCTGCTGCCCTTCTGCCTGCTGGCCACCATCACCTATCACGTCTGGAAAATTCGCAAAAGCGGCGGCATTTCCCAACCCGTTTTGCTCGCCGGTGAACGGCGAGACAGCCTGACCACCATTCCCCATTTGGTAGAACGGGAAATGGCGGCAGCGGCTGTTGTTGTTGCCGGCATTCTCCTCTGGGCCATCTTTACGCCCGCGCCCCTGGCTGACCACGTTGACCCCACGGCTTCGCCCAACCCGGCCAAGGCCGCCTGGTACTTCCTGGGCATTCAAGAGCTGCTGCTGCATATGCACCCGCTGGCAGCCATGATTTTGCTCAGCCTCCTGCTGGTTATGCTGCTGCTGCTGCCCCTGCTGGAGCGACGTAGCAGCGATGTGGGCATCTACTTCCGCTCTGCTGTGGGCAAGCGAACGGCTCTGGTGGGCGCGCTGTTGAGCATTAACCTGACGCCGCTGTTGGTAGTGGTTGACGAGTTCTGGCTCAACCTGCCCGCCGTCTGGCCCGCTTTGCCTGTCTGGATTTCCAACGGGTTTCTGCCGCTATTGTTCACTCTGGCGGGGCTGGCAACCATTTACCTGCTCATCCGCGTCTTGCTCAAAGCCAACCACAGCGAGGCTACTTTGGGACTGTTCACCTTTCTATTTACCAGCCTCATCCTGCTTACCATAACGGGTATCTATTTCCGCGGCCCCAACATGGCCCTGACTTTGCCATTCTGACAGGCAGTTATTGATGAAGACAGAAAACAGGTCACCCATTCCCCAACTGATCAGCCGCCGCCGTTTTCTCCAGTGGAGCATTGGCGGGTTGGCGGCGCTGGCAACGCTGGAAGCTGCCGGCGTCACCTTCCTGTATCTGCAATCGCAGGCAGCGACAACTGAGTTCGTAGGCGTGGTGCGGGCGGGGGTTCTGGACGATTTCCCGCCTGGCTCCGTCACAGAATTCGCGGGCAGCGGCTTCTATCTCATTCGCGCCCACGATGGCGGCTTTCTGGCGCTCTGTCGCCGCTGCCCCCATCTGGGTTGCATCGTCAATTGGGAACACAACACCAATGCGTTTTACTGTCCCTGCCACGCCTCCCATTTCGATTCTCTGGGCAACTTCCAAAACCCGCCCGTGTCCAGAGCGCTGGACCGCTTTGCGGTGGAGATTGATGGGGATGAGGTGCTGGTGGACACATCCCGCCTCACCAGGCGACAACAGTTTGATCCGCACGAGTTAGTCTATACATCATCTTGAGTGACAGGCATGAAGCTTAACCGGTACACACTCCTGACATTCGTGGCGTTACTCGTCATCGTGGTTGCCCTGCCTTTTTATGCGGCGCAAGAACAGCAAAGGCAGCGGGCGGCGCAGACGCGACTGCATCAGGCTTATACGGCAGATGCCGGCATTCTCTACCTGAACAACTGCGTCGCCTGCCATGGCCTGGATGGCGCCGGCATTGGCGCAAACCCTCCCCTCAACACGGCGGCTCTGGCTACCGCCGACGAACAATTGCTCTTTCAGACTATCGCCCATCCCCCTCACGGCTCTGGCATGTCTGCCTGGCACACAACCACGCACACCCCCCTCAATGCCTATCAGGTGACCCAACTGGTGACTTTGCTGCGCGTCGGCAACTGGAGCAACGTCCAGGCCATTGCCGCAAACCAAAACCTGGCGGCGCCAGACCTGCCTCCGCCTGACGTAGAAACTGCCTTCCTGGAAGAAGTGACCGCTGGCGATCCACACCAATGCGCCGCCTGCCACGAAGAGCCAGAAGTCCACAACGCCCGCTTCGGCCTCGACTGCGTGCGCTGCCATACGCTGCAAGCCTGGCAGCCCGCCCTGCTGGCTCGCCATACCTTCCCCCTGGACCATGGCAGCGCAGCCAGCCTCACCTGCGACACCTGCCACGTAGACACTTACGTCAGCCAGACCTGTTATGGCTGCCACGACCACCAGGTGGCGCAAATGGAAAGCGTCCACACCGCCTTTGACATCACGGTATTGGAGCCATGCGCTGCCTGCCATCCCACAGGCGTCCCCGGCGAAGCCGAACACATGGCTATCAAGACCAGCGGGCATTAGCCTTCAATTGCCGTTAGATGGATCTTATCTGACAGAGGATGACAACCATGAACAAGACCGTCCTCTTTCTGGCTACCCTGACCCTACTCTTGCTCGCCGGTGCCGCCGGCATGACCATCCTGGCTGCCGCTGCCCCCTTCCCTCCTGGCGCGCCCCTGTATCCATTGCAGAGCCAGGCGGAACAGTGGCGTCTGCAGTTGACGCGCGACCAGAGCCAGCGCGCCGCATTTGCGCTGGATGTGGTCGCCCGCCGCCTGCGCGCCTTGCCGCAAGCCAACGGCAGCGCCGCGGTGACCACAACTTGCCGCGCTGTGGAACTCTCCCTGGCGCAGGCGGTGGTGCATCTGGGCGCCGCGCCGGCGGCAGCGCAAGCCGATTTGCAGAGCCAGCTAGAAGCCCTGCTGGACGACTGCGTCCTGGCGCTGGCTGGGCAAGACAGCGCTCACCCCGCCATCAACCACCTGCTGAGCGTTGTTCAGGGGTTGTATCTACCCGCCGCCGTCCCCCTGACAACCACGCCGCCGTCGGCTGCCGTGCCGGCTACGCGCATTGAACCGGCAGCGGTAGCCTTTCTGGACCCAGACGTCAATCACGAGGATTTCCCCTTTCTGGGCGGGCACGCCAGCGTCGAATGCCTGACTTGCCACCCCGATGGCCTTTACGATGGCATCTCTAAGACGTGCGCCGACTGCCACACTTTCACCCCTGGTGCGGAAACGCTTTATACCGGCCATTTCGCCGGCGCCTGCGACGAATGCCACCACGTGTATAGCTGGCAGCCATTCTGGTTTGATCATCAGGACATTGCCGAATGTATCTCCTGCCATGAAGCTGACGCGCCGGAAATGCACTATGTGGGTGAATGCCGGCAGTGCCACCTCGACGCCGCAGACTGGAACCAATGGACATATGATCACGCTGGCGTCGTCGAATGCGAGTCATGCCACCTGGTACACAACCCGCCAGAGCATTACGCCGGTCTGTGCGCCAACTGTCACACGGACGCCAGCGACTGGAACGTGTTCGTCTTTGACCATACCGGGTTTACCGATTGTGTGGCTTGCCACAATGAGGCTGAAATTCCCGAAGGGCATTACCCTGGACAGTGCGACCTGTGCCATTTGCTAACCGATTGGGAAACCATTGCCTTTTCGCACACGAACCAGCCTGACTGCCTGGCTTGCCATGCTGCGCAGACGCCGCGACCACATTATGCCGGCGCCTGCGTAAGCTGCCACGCGACGGACGTCTGGCGCACCGCGCCCTTCCGCCATACCGCCGCCGCCACCGATTGCGCCGTCTGCCACCAGTTCCAGACGCCCGCCAATCACGCTTACGAGGGAGCCTGTTCAGACTGCCACGACAGCGACGCCTGGCAGACGGCACATTTCGACCACAGACGCTATCGCCACTGCCAGGATTGCCATCTGGCAGATGCCCCGGCCTGGCATTATGAAGGGCAGTGCGGCGCTTGCCACAATGAGGATCGGTGGGGAGATGCCTGGTTTGCGCACGCGGCATATGCCGGCACTAAAACCTGCCGCGACTGTCACCAACCACCCGCCAGCCATTACCCCGCCGCCTGCACCGCCTGCCACATCTCGGACAACTGGAGCTATATCCGTTACCAGCACGACCCTGCCAGCAACTGCGCCGCCTGCCACGCCGCCGCCGCCCCCTTGGCCCATTATGGCAACGCCTGCGCCGCCTGCCACACCAGCGGCAGTTGGACTGACGCCACGTTCGACCACAGCTACGCTGCTGCTCCTTGCAGCGCCTGTCACCAGCCGCCCGTTGACCACTGGCCCGGCGAATGCGCCGCCTGCCACGCCGCCGACCAATGGCTAAACGTCGCCTTCAGCCACGCCAACCTGACCGACTGCGCCGCCTGCCACGCCGTCCCCGAAAACCATTGGCCCGGCGAATGCGCCGCCTGCCACGCCACCGACCAATGGCACAACATCCTCTTCAACCACGCCAACGTTGACACCTGCGCCGCCTGCCATCCCACGCCCACAGGCCATTGGCCCGGCGAATGCGCTGCCTGCCACGAGATAGACAGTTGGGCAAACGTCCACTTCGACCACACGGGCTACACCAACTGCAAAGCCTGCCACCCCCGCCCCGACAACCACCCGCGCGGACAATGCTCCAACTGCCACACCACCGAAACCTGGTTCATCGCCCCCAGCCCCTGATAAATTGACCCAGACTGGAGCAGCTTCCCAGACTGCTCCAGTCTGTAGCACAAACCGTTAGTTTGCGTGGACAAACCAACAGTTTGTCCTACCTGACCTCCGCGCCCTCCGCATCTCCGCGTGAGGCTATCCACTGACCACTGTCCACTTTTCACTGACTTCTGTTTTCATAAGAAACCCACACGCGCAAAACCTCTCCGTGTCCCGCTGGTAGGGCAAACGGGGCGCTCATCCCCAGCAGGTCGCCCTGCTCGCTGGCGTATACCAGCCAGCGGAAAGGCCCCGTCCCTAAATGGTCTGCGCCCACGTACCACAAGACCCGCTGGTTTTCGTCGAAGGTTCCCTGCCAGCCCGCCACGTCATGCCAGTTGCCAGAGGCATCTTGCCATTGAATGCGCGTCCACAAACCGGGCAGCGCTGGCTCCGCGTGCAATTCAATGAAAGCGCCTGTCAGATCAGGATAGAGCAGTTCCACAGTGGGGCCGGCGGCGGGGGGCGCTTCCCATTCAAACGATGTCAGGTCTCCATCTGGATCATAAACTTCGGCAATCACCATTGCCCCAGATACCAGATCAATGCCGGCATCATGGAAATCCACCGCCCACATGCCGCTGCCATCGGCGGTCACAAGTAACGCCTGATTGGACGTGGGCAGGTACACGCTGGCAAAAGCTTCAGCCGTTCCCGCAGCCGTGTCCGCTTCCACGTCTACCGCATCAATTGTCAAAACCGATACCACCAGGTAACGCAGCGTCGCGCCGTCGCTCAGGGTGACGATATCGCCCGGCTTCAAATCATAAACGCCGCCAAACTCAAACCACACCGAACCAAGCGCGGGATCAAATTCGCCCGGCATGTCCATCTCCAGGTCAGGCGCTGCCGGCGTCGCCGGATCGTCAATTGTCAGGTGTAGTATCGCATCCTCAGGCCACGCCCAGGCGTCCACCGCCTCCCACACCGGATGCGCCCGCAGCCAGGGCGTGGGCGGCGGCGGCGCGCCCGCCTCGCTGGCGTCGCCATCCTCGTCCAGGATTTGGGCAAAACTCCAGGCGCGCATTGGTTCGGTAATGTCAAAGCCAATCGTCTTGAAGTCCGCCGACCACGCGCCGCTGGCGGGGTCAGTAATGAGGGGGATAGTACCTTGCGTTTCCGCTTCCGCCATGCCGGCAACCGCCTGCACCTCCCTACCCGCCGGGGCTGTGCCCGCCATCATCTCATTCTGCGTATCGAACGCCTCCATCGTGATTAGCTCCAAGATCAACCCTTTTTCAGTCAGGCTATCAGAAACAACCACGTAATGGCCCGGCGACAGGTCTTGCCCGTGATCGTCAAACCCAACGCCAATATGCCCCCACTCATTTGCCTCGCGGCTGCCTTGCCATAGCAGCAAACCGTTTTCGGCGGCAGATTCGTAGATAAATAAATCTAATGGCCCTGGTACGAAACCAGTAGTCCAGAACCAGTCGCCGGCAGTTGAGGCAATAATGCGGGCGTCGCTGGCGAAGAAAGCGTTTGCTACCCAATGCCCATCAGCGCCATAGTAGCTGCCGCCAACGTCCTGTCCAGGTTGGATGTCCCATTCGCCGGCCCAGGAACAGGTATATCCATCGCTGCCATCCGCCAGCGCCCTGTCAAATCTTGCCTCAACAGGTTCGGGTGCGCCCCAGGCATGACACTCCACCATCACTTCTTCCGCAAACCAGGGAGCCGTTATAACGCCGCGCATGCTGTCCGCACCCGGATTGATCGTTCCCCGGATGTCGCCAATCTGCACCTGGGCGCTGGCTCCGTTCTCCATAACCCCATAGACCCAATCATAAGGCTGGATGTCGGGTGGGGCAGGGTTCCAATTTTCGGGCTGCGTGTTAAAGCCGGTGGCCCCATCCCAAAAATCTTTGGCTTCGGTAATGGCCTCCGCCGTTGCCTTAACATTCCCGGCAGCATCGGTGACCGTAATCTGCGCCGTGTGCCCGGCTTCATAAAAGCTCTCCACCCAATCATGACCATAATTGACCCGCAAAGCCAGTTCCGGAATTGTCGCGGCGTCATTGCCCTGCGCCGCCGCGCCAGACACCCCCAGGAATAAAATTGCCAGGAAAAAGAGATTTTTTGCGCGACCTGTAAAATCAGGCCGCCCGGCGAACAGATATGACCACATGAGACACCTCCGCACAAAAATAGCAAGCGCGCCAGACGCTCATCACGAAGACGCCAGATGGTGCTGTTGGTTTAGGAGTTGTTTCGTCAGACGATGAAGGTATAGCGTTGATTGACTCTAGGCTGCCGGCGCCATCAGGACGATAAATTGTACATAGCATAGCCGCCTGACCTGACGCTTGCTGGACGCTACCGAACTGATTGGGCTACGGTTACCGTCCAAAACAGCCATCTGCTGCAACGACTTAGCCCGTTGCCTGAGCCTGTCGAAGGCAACAAAGGGTTCAAGGAAGGGAGTGGGGAGATAATTGAGAATTGTTACCCGGATGCGCAAAAATTCCATTCCAGCCGCTATCTGGTACAATAGCCGGATTGTCGCCGGTAGAATCAAAGTCTGATGCGGCGCCAGTCAACTGACCGCCGGAATGGAAGGGCTTCGGGATGTACACGCGCATACCCAAACAACCCACCGACCCTCAAACCGACCATGCCAACTCGTCGCCCAAAGAGGGGGAGTTCGCAGCGCCCTATCAGACGCCCCATGCCCTGCTGCGCTGGCAGCAGACAATCGGTAATCGCGCCGTGCAGCGAATGTTGTCTGCCAATGGCGGGAAAACGACTATCCAACGGCAATCTACCCCGCCCGGCTCGCCTTCCCCAACCGCCGCCGACCCACAGCTGCAACGCGGCTATCTGGAACTGGGCTGCGAGGTCATTGCCGGCATTCGCGCCGCCATAGAAGAAGGGCGCACCTGGTATTTTGAAGATGAACTGCTGCTGCAGGCGCAAGAACTGCTGCCGCCCGACCAGGAAGGCAACCTGGTGCGCGAGCGGGTAGCAGCTCTGCAAGAACTGGTGCGGGGCATTGACGAAATCATGGCAGCCATCACATCCGGCGAACTCACCCCGTCCGAACCTGCCAGCCGCGAGGCGCTGGCTGCCCTCTGGACGGCCCGTAACCCACGATCCGTCCAGGCGTTGGCGCAGCGCTGGGTCCCCATAATGGAATACAGGCGGCTGCCAGACGGAACCTTGCAACGGTTGTTCCCATCGCTCTATCGTTACATCTTTCCCGCCACCTCCCCCCCTGGTATGCTGCCCTCCGCCGAATTCCCCACCTGGTGGGCGCTAAGCTGCCATGCTCTAAACCAACCCGAACCTGCGCCCGCCGGCGACCGCGCCACCCCCGCCGACCTGGGACTTACCCCTGACTGGGTCGTCTATCTCGGTGGACGAAACGACGAAATTTGGGATTGGGAACCTCGCGCCGACTCCTACCCACCCGCCCTCGGCCCCATCTACGACTGGCAACAAGACGAAGCAGGCCACGCCTTCATCATCATGGATGGCCAGCGATTGTACCTCCTCCGAACAGGACGGGTAGAGGCTCAACGATAATCAGGCGTAAAGAGAGATAGAACACCTATTGCACGGGTAAGGCGCAAACTGTGCAGATTCCCACGGTTCAGGACTTACAAACAACTATTGTCCAACCAACAAGTTCTGCGGAGTTCGCATCCTCAGATGCGAGCGTCGGTATCATCAGATGCCCACGCCCTGGTTGACTGACAAATCTTATTTAACGTAAGAAGATGGTCTCCTCAAAATGGTGTATTCTTATCAGTAGGTAAACCGATAAGAAACCCAAGACAAGGAGACCACCATGAGTAA
>JAGVTM010000647.1 GCA_019136785.1 Chloroflexota bacterium
ACTGTCACGTCGCCTGTGGCACGCCCCGGTCTGGCGCGCACACCTGCCAACACCGCGCCGTTGCTGTTGTTCCTGTCTCTATTTTCGTGGTTTTCCTGGCCCGTGGCGCAGTGGATGTGGCTGGCAGTCAATGTGGGTTTGATGGCGTGGACGCCGTGGCTGGCGCTGCGACTGCTGCCGGCATTACCTCCCCGCTGGCTTTGCTGGTGGCTGGCGCTGGCATTCTACGGTTTTACGGGCGTGCGCGTGGCTGTCTGGTCAGGGCAGACGACGCTCCTTGTCTTTGTGCTGATGCTGCTGGCGCACCGCAGTGTGGAGCGCCGTCCCTGGCTGGCGGGGCTGGCTCTAGGTCTGGCGCTCTCCAAATACTCCCTGGCCCTGCCGCTGGCGCTGCTCTGGCTGTATCATCGCCGCTGGCGACCCGCCGCTGCGGCGGGCGCGCTGCTGGCGGCTTTGCTGACTCAGGTTGCCGGACTGTTGATCGTCTCCAGCCTGGATAACGGCGGTGTGGTGGAAACGCTGCGCCTTTACTGGCAGCTATTCCTGCGCCATACCAGCCAGCCGGGTATTCATTTGGGCGGTCTCTGGCCCGCGTCTGCTGCCTGGCAGGTGACCGCTGCCGCCGTCATCTGCCTCACGGTTTTGGCTGCGCTTTGGCGCTGGCGGCGACAGCCACCCACGCCATACAGCGACCTGCTGCTGCTGGCTCTGTTTACTTTGGCAGCGGTGTTGGTTGCCTATCATCGCCTTTACGACGTGGTTCCCGTTATTTTGTTTCTGGCGGCAGCCGCTTACGCGCTGGCGCAGCCGCCATCCTGGTTCACGACGGGGCAGCAGGCAGGCATGGCTCTGGCGACGGTGGTCGTGGTGGGGCTGCTTTGTTTGCCTGGGGAGGTGGTGGGGCGGATTTTGCCGGCATCCCTGGCATCGCTCTACCTGACAGCAGCCAATGCGCTGATCACCGCCGCCCTGCTGCTGGCGCTCATTGGCACAACCTGGCTGCTCAATCAAGTTTCAACTGCATCACGTGACGGCGATAGCCGGCTCGCCCCACTTCGCTGAATCCCGCTTCCTCAAACGTGGGCACAAATCCCATAAAACGGTAGCTGGGCGCATCCGGATCAACCGGATACGCTTCTACCACCGTCGCTCCCTGCTCTCGTGCATAAGCCACCGCTGCCTGGATCAGACGCCGCGTCATACCCTGCCCGCGCAGCCGTCGCACCACGAAAAAACAGGCGATAGACCAGATGTTGTCTTCTGTGGTAGGGTCTGTCCCCATGCCTTTGACCAGCCGCCGGTATGTAGACCGCGGCGCAACAGAACACCAGGCCACCGGCTCTCCATCTAAATACGCCAGCAGCCCCACAGGGACGCCCGCCGCCACCCGCGCCGCCATTGCCGCTTTCTTGCTGGCCCCGTCCGTCTGTTTCCGCTCCGCTGGCGTAGTCCGCCACACCATGCACCAGCACGCCTTCGGCCCGCCGCGACTTTCAAACAGGCGCGCAAAATCTGCCCAACGCCCGGCAGCTACTTCTTGAAACACAAGTTTGTCGAGGTTTATGGGCGTGTCAGAGAAAGGGGACATTATGCATCTGGCATCAGTTACATTTGTGATGCGAGTTATTTGTCTGACATGACGCGGTCAAGATCGAAGTTTTGGCTGTTCCACTCAACCAGCTTTATCCAATCAATTCTGCCCGAACTATCACAGAATCTGTCAATGAACTGCCCGGTGAATCTATTGACGATGCCTCCCTTTTCCTCATAAAAAATATCGTTGTGGTGTTTGGCGCGATAACCTATCGGCTCGATGATCTCTGTGTATAAATCCTTATTCTCGCTAATCAGGTACCAGAAGTTCTGCCCGACAACCTTCAAGTAGCCTCGTAGATAGCTGGTGCGCGTGTTGCCATAGCAAATTCCCAAAACAGCCTGGGCATTTGCGCCGAAGCGAGCCTGTCTGATGCGGATAACCGCCGCCTGTAAATCCTGCTCTAATCTTCTCTGTTGCGAACTATTGCCCCAATTGGGTCCCGATTTGATAGAGACCACATAATGAATGCCATGGTTCATGAACTCTAAATCTACACCTGGCGCGCTTGATTTGTGCCCCTGGCATGTTTTGCCGGCAACAAAGACGGCTAAATTCTCCAGAAAATCCCCAAACAACTTTTCCTCAGAGGAAGATAAAAACGCATCCAGTAAGCTCTCGATCAGTTGACCAGCGGTGGCAACATTTTTCGCCTTAAACAGGTATGGGTTCTTTTTCAGCAGCTTGTCAAGAGTGAGGCTTTCCAGAGACTTTATCCGGCGTTGGTGAAAATCAACGATATTTTCGTTGACGTACTCGCGCACATCAGCCAGGTTTAGCTTCTCCATCTGGGTTATATGACTCCTGTTCTTCCTGTAAGGCTAGAAGTTGCATCTGAATACCGGATAAGCGGTCGCGTGATAGACGGCAGTAGTCAGGGTTAATGTCTATGCCCACATATCTGCGCCCCAATTCAACGGCGGCAGCAGCGGTTGTACCGGAGCCAATGAACGGGTCCAGCACGAGGTCGTCGTATTGCGTGAACAATTTGATGAACCATGCCGGCAACTCAATTGGAAATGCCGCGCTGTGATTTTGATTGCCACATTCGGTAGCCATATGAATGACATTCGTGGGATAAACCATG
>JAGVTM010000042.1 GCA_019136785.1 Chloroflexota bacterium
GTTTTGGTAACTACTGTCCTGCCAACCGTGTAATGAGGAGTTTGCATCCTCAGAACTTGTCTTGAGTTCACCAAAGGATGCGCACGCCTCATCTGCCAAAACAAGTATGTTTGCGGCATAGGGAACCATCCATAAATAAGTTCCCGGAGTAGAGGCTTTAGCCGGCAACGTTACCGGCTGAAGCCTCCACTCCGAAATAGGAAGTAATTTTGTAACTATTCACCGCAAAGACGCAAAGAACGCAAAGATGAAGAGAACAACTTTGCGGTCGCCGCCTCCTTCGCGGTTAAATCCCAGAGGGACTGTATAGTTACGTAATTTTTAGGCAATAGTGAAAAACGCCGCTGTCCAGTTATTGGTCTCCCTCCGGCTAACTGGTACAATAAATAGCGGCTTATGACGCAGTGCGTAGTGAGCGGCCCTGGTCGGGCTGGGGCAATCTGTTCTTTGCCAGTTTTTCGTTGTTCTACTCGCGCCCTTCGGGTAGGATGACCATGCCTGCGCCCCTGGCGTGCATACGCCGCCGGTCGCCGGATAAGGTAGTAAAACATGCTGACCATCGTCGAGAAAATCTTGTTTACCCTGTTAGTCCTCGCTTCCCTGTCAGCCGGTTACATGGCTTTTGAGCGTATGATTAAGATTATCCTGCGCGGCGGGGGGGAACTGCGCCTGGATGAGCTGCCCAAGCGGCTGATCAAAGGGGCCGTGGCCCTGGCGACGCAAGGGCATATCCTGAAGAACCGCAAGATCACGTCCCTTTTCCATTACGCTGTGGCCTGGGGGTTTATCTTTTATGGGCTGGTGAACGTGGTGGACGTGGTGGAAGGGTTTGTGCCGAACTTTCACTTTTTGGGGGATACGGTGTTTGCCGGCATCTACCGCCTCCTTGCCGACGTTTTAAGTATTGGCGTGCTGGTGGGCGTGATTTACTTCCTGATTCGCCGCTTCATCGCCCGCGACAAACCGCTGCAAATTCGGGAAAACGTGAAAGTGTACCCGCGGGCGCGGCAGGGGGGCATTGCCCGCGACTCCTTCATCGTTGGCTTTTTCATCCTGTTCCACGTCGGCGCCCGCTTTACGGGTCAGAGCTTTTTGCTGGCTCACGAAGGCAGCGACGTGTGGCAGCCGTTTGCCTCCCTGGTTTCGGGGCTGTGGGCGGGCGCGTCCCCGGCTGCCCTCACCGTGGGCTGGCACGCCGCCTGGTGGCTGGCGCTGGGCCTGATTCTGCTCTTTATCCCCTACTTCCCCTCTACCAAGCACGCCCACCTGTTTATGGGCCCCATCAACTTCATGACCCGTCCCGAACGCACGGCGCTGGGCGCGCTGGATCCGCTCAACTTTGAGGATGAATCCATTGAGCAGTTTGGCGTGGCGACGCTGACGCAGTTGCCCAAGACGCAAATCCTGGATGCTTTTGCCTGTATCATGTGTAACCGCTGCCAGCAAGCCTGCCCCGCCTATAACACGGGCAAGGAACTGTCCCCGGCAGCCATTGAAGTCAACAAACGGTACTTCATCCGCGACCACATGGCCAGCCTGGCCTCTGGCGCGCCGGATACCATTCCTTTGATGGATTACGCCATTTCGGAAAGCGCCTTGTGGGCTTGCACCACCTGTGGCGCCTGCGTGGAGGTGTGTCCGGTGGGCAATGAGCCTATGTTTGACATTTTGCACATGCGCCAGGAGCGGGTGATGATGGAGAGCGATTTCCCCGACCAGCTTAAGGGGGCGTTCACGGGCATGGAGCGCCTGAGCAACCCCTGGGGCATGACGGAAGATCGCCTGGCCTGGACGGCGCCGCTGGATTTCCAGGTGCCTACGGTGGAGGAGAACCCCGAGTTTGAGGTGCTGTATTGGGTGGGCTGCGCGGGGGCGTTTGATCCCGGCGGGCAGGCGATTGCGCAGGCGGTGGCCACAGTGCTGCACAGCGCGGGGGTCAACTTTGCCGTGTTGGGGGACATGGAGACGTGCACGGGCGACAGCGCCCGCCGCGCGGGCAACGAGTATCTGTTCTTTGAGATGGCGCAGGCGAATATTGAGACGTTAAATGGCGTGGGTGCAGATAAGAAAACAATAGTGACGGGCTGCCCGCACTGCCTGCATACGCTGGGCAAGGAGTATCCGGCGTTGGGCGGTCATTATCGGGTGCTGCATCACACGCAGATGATTGCCGACCTGGTGGGCAAGGGGAAGCTGCAATTGAATGGAAACCGCCTGGAAAAGGTGACTTTCCATGATCCCTGCTATCTGGGGCGGCATAACGGCGTCTACGACGCGCCGCGCGAGGCGCTGGCGCGGGCGGGCATGACCTTGCTGGAAATGGATCGCAGCAAGAACAACTCTTTCTGCTGCGGGGCAGGCGGGGCGCAAATGTGGAAGGAAGAGGAGCATGGGGCGCAGGCGGTGAATGCCAACCGGTTTGCCGAAGCGAAGGAGACGGGTGCGGCTGTGCTGGCGGTGGGCTGCCCGTTCTGCGCCATTATGCTGAAGGATGCCAACCAACATGCCGGCACGCCCATGCAGGTCAAGGACGTGTCGCAGGTTGTGGTCGAAGCCATGCGCGCCTGAGGCAGGAGAATTCACCGCAAAGGACAGGAAGATTTCACTGCGAAGACGCTGACGCCGCTTGGCGGCGCGGGCGCGAAGGAAGGTTGTTTGCGTTTTTGGGGGGTTACCC
>JAGVTM010000073.1 GCA_019136785.1 Chloroflexota bacterium
GCTCTGAACGAAGCCCGCGTCACCGTCTTTCTGGACGACGCCCGCGAAACCATTGTCGTATCGCCCCGCCCCTTCTTTTATGATGCGCAGGGGGCTGTTGCCGGCACAACCAACCTCAGTTTGAGCGCCGATGTTGTCCAGGTAACCGTGCCTGTCGAAGAACTGGAAGGCTTTGCCCAAAAACCCATCACCGTCAAGTGGCAGGGAACGCCGGCCCCCGGCTATCGCCTGCTGAACGTGACAGTTGAGCCAGATAGCATCCTGGTAACCGCGCGCCCCACGCAGCTAAGTTTGTTGAGCCGCCTGGAAACGGAGACAATTGACATCACCGGCTTAAAAGAAACCTTTTCGCAGCAGATCGCTTTGAACCTGCCGGAAGGCATCCAGCTTGACCAGCCGCAGCCGATCTTTGTCACTGTGGAAATCGAACCCATCCTGACCAGTTCCGTCGTCAACCGTGCGCCCGAACTGCGGGCGCTGGGTCCTGGTCTGACCGCCACCCTGGACACGGAAACGGTGCGGCTCTTTGTATATGGCCCCCTGGAAACAGTAGATTCCCTGGCTGAAGACGACGTGCGCGTCACCCTGGACCTGGTGGGCCTGGACGTGGGCACGTACACCCTGGAACCCATTGTCAGCATTTTCGCCAACGACCTGGAACTCCGTTCCGTGCAGCCGCCGGACATCACCGTCATCATCACCCAGATGTTGACGACCACCAACGAAATCACCACCACCAATTTGCTGCCGGCGCTTCCCCTGCCCACCACCCCCTCTTCTTCGCTGCCGCCGCCGGCTTTGCCCCTGATTGCCGGCTGGCTGCCGGCAGCTACGAATAACTATGTCTATCAAACCATTAGTCGCCCTGGTTGGCCGGCCCAACGTAGGCAAATCAACGCTTTTTAATCGCATCGTCGGCAAACGACTGGCGGTCGTCTCCGAGACGCCCGGCACCACCCGCGACCGGCTGTACGCCGACGCCGAATGGGGCGGCGCAGACTTCCTGCTGGTGGACACCGGTGGCATCGAACTGCTAGAAGGATGGCACACTGAACCGCTGTCGGAAGATTCGGAGCAGTTTTTACCCCTGATCCGGCAGCAGGCAGAGATGGCTATTACCGCTGCCGACGCCGTCGTCCTGGTTGTAGATGGTCGCGGCGGTCTGACCGCCGCCGACCGCGAAGTGGGCGAAATTCTGCGCCGTTCGCAAAAGCCCACGTTTGTGGCTGCCAATAAGCTGGAATCCACCAAACTGTGGGATACGGCTTACGAATTTTATGAGTTAGGGTTGGGTGAGGTATTTCCCATCTCCGCTTTGCACGGCACGGGCGTGGGCGATTTGCTGGACGCCGTCGTAGAGACGCTGCCCCCTTACGAGGAGGAAGCGGCAGCCGATGGCACGATTAAGGTGGCTCTGGTGGGGCGGCCCAACGTGGGCAAGTCTACGCTGCTGAATAAGATATTGGGCGAAGAGCGGGCCATTGTCAGCCCCATTCCCGGCACGACCCGCGACGCCATTGACACCCATTTCACCTGGGAAGGACACTCATTCACCCTGATTGATACTGCCGGCATCCGGCGGCGCGGCAAAATTGACCCCGGCGTGGAGAAATACAGCGTGCTGCGGGCGCTGCGCGTGCTGCGCCGCGCCGACGTGGCCCTCTTGTTAATTGACGCCGTTGAAGGTCTGACGGCGCAGGACACGCACATTGCCTGCATGATCACCGAAGAAAACGTCAGCGTCATCGTCCTTGTCAACAAATGGGACGCCATTGCCAAAGACACCTACACCATTAACGAATACACCGACGCCCTGCGCCAGGGATTGAACTTCCTGCCCTATGTCCCCTTCCTTTTCGTCTCTGCCCTGTCGGGCCAGCGCGTTAACCGCATCTTGCCCCAGGTGGTCGCCGTCAGCGAGGGACGCAATCTGCGCATCCCCACCGGCGAAATGAATAAACTGATGCGCGATGCCGTCAGCCAACATGCGCCTCCCGGCAAAGCGGGCGTGCGCGTCAAATTCTTCTACGCCACCCAGGTCTCTGTGGCCCCGCCCACTTTTGTCTTCTTCGTCAACAAGCCGGAGTGGGTGCATTTTAGCTACCAGCGCTATCTGGAAAACCAGATCCGCGCCGCCCACCCGTTCCCCGGCACGCCCATCAAACTTATCTTCCGCCCCCGCAGCGAAGATCGGTTTGGGAAGGTATGAGGCATGAGGTCACTGGCTGACCTGAAAACCAGCAAACTCCTATGATTACGGAAGAAGTCGTCTGGAAAGAAATATGGCCCGTGGTGGAGGCGGCGATTTCAGCCACGCTGGCGGAGGATGAAGCGACCCTGCGCCGCTGCCTGCTGCCGCGACGACAGGCAGCCGAAATCCTGGAACTCTTTGGCGTCCCCGTCTTTGACATCTTGTTCAAAACCGTCTTGGGACGCGGACGGCTGGCTTTGACCCGCGCCATCGAAACGGAAAACGGCAAATACGTCCACATAGAACTTGTCTGGCCCGACCCTGAACTGGCAGCAAACAACTACACTGCCGCCGACGTAGTCGCCGTCAAACTGCGCCACTACCGCCAGCAGTGGCGCATCGTGGAGGTCAACCCCGCCAGCGTGGATTTACCGCTGACAGAGGCGCGCGCTGCCGGCATTCTCCTCTCCAGCAAAACCCTGAGC
>JAGVTM010000209.1 GCA_019136785.1 Chloroflexota bacterium
GACTGGTATTCATAATCATAATCGTACTGGTGCAGGGCGCAGTTGTCGCAAATGCCATCCCCGTCAGCGTCTACAAAGTTCGGGCCAGGGCCGTTCATCATGCCGCTCTGGTTCTGGCTGCCATAATTGTAGCGATACAGGTTGGGCGTGCCGTCACAGTTATCGCACACGCCGTCCCCGTCTTCATCTACGAAGTTTGGGCCAGGGCCGTTCAGGGCGCCGTCCTGGTTCTGGTAGCCGTAGCTGTAACGATACAGGTTAGGCGCGCCGTCACAGTTGTCGCACACGCCGTCCCCGTCAGCATCTACGAAATTTGCGCCAGGCGCAGCAGGCATGGCGGCCGGGTCAGCGTTGTAAGCCATCCATTTCATGCCGGCTCTGTCACACACACCGTCGCCATCCGCATCCAGGAAGGCGCGCTGCATGGCAGTATTGTTGGTCGTGGTCGCCGGGGTTTCTTGCGCCAGCGTCAGGGAAGCCACCGTCAAAGAGACGGCTAACACAACAACGACGGTTATCAGTAGTTTCTTCATCCTATTCCTCCGAAAGGTAGTCGTTCACTCCCCCCGTAGGTTGAGCCTGTCGAAACTGGTTCCCTTCGACAGGCTCAGGGAGCGGGGGTGAATGGTTACGTCAGTAGTTGGTAAACAGTGGTTAGATACTGCGCCACTTGTTTATAGAATAGGCGCCTGGTATGAAGAAGTTGTGAAGCGGAAGTAGAAAGGGTGTGAAGCGTCTGTAGTTAGAACAGGGTAATCGGTTTGAAGCCTGGGTAAAATCGGGTAGACTACGCGGCTGGCGTGGGCATTGGCAGCGACAGTAGATGCCGGCATGACGCCCCCTATCCTGACACAAACGAGCATGAGATGAACAAACAAACGACCAATTTTGTATCACCCAAACTAGAAGCGCGCCCCCGGCCGGAAAAGGGGCGCTTTGGCCTGTTTGCGCGGCAGGCGGTGGCGGCAGGCGAACTGCTGTTGGTGTGGGGCGGGCGGGTGGTCACGGGCGCGGAATGGGCGACGCTGTCGCCGCAGAAGCAAGAGCACAGCGTACAGGTGGAAGAGGATTTGTATCTGGTGGGTTTTGAAGGCGTGCCACCCGATGCGGGCGATTACATCAACCACAGTTGCCAGCCGAACGCGGGTCTGCGTGGCCAGATCGCGGTAGTGGCTATGCGAAGCATCGAGCCTGATGAAGAGATTTGTTTTGACTACGCCATGAGCGACGGCACGCCGTATGATGAGTTTACCTGCGCTTGCGGGATGCCGGCATGTCGCGGACAAATCACAGGGAGTGATTGGCAGCGCCCGGAGTTGCAGCAGCGTTACCTGGGGTATTTTTCTCCTTACTTACAGCGGCGCATTGAGACACAGAAGTAACGCACCCTCCCAGGCCGCCTTTTTCAAGAGGCGGCGCTGCGGGTATAATGCCGCTCATGTTTGAATTCGAGTTATTGGCGACAGATGCCGGCACGGGGGCGCGTGCCGGCATTTTTCACACCCCGCATGGCCCCATCCCTACCCCCGTTTTCGCTCCCGTGGGCACGCAAGCCACCGTTAAAGCCCTGCGCCCGCGCGACCTGCACGAACTGGGCGCGACCCTTATCCTCAGCAACACCTACCATCTCTACCTGCGTCCAGGGGATGACCTGGTCGCCGAAATGGGCGGGCTGCACCCATTCATGGGCTGGGATGGCCCCATCCTCACCGACAGCGGCGGCTTCCAGGTGTTCAGCCTCAGCGATACGCGCGCCGTTGACGACGACGGCGTCACCTTCAAGTCCCACCTGGACGGCTCCCGCCACCGCTTCACCGCCGAAAGAAGCATCGCCATCCAGGAAAATCTGGGGGCGGACATCATCATGGCTTTTGACGAGTGTCCCCCACCCACCGACCGCGCCTACGTGGCGCAGTCGCTGCGGCGCACCCATGCCTGGGCTGCTCGCAGCCTGGCGGCGCAAACACGCCGCGACCAGGCGCTCTTTGGCATTGTCCAGGGGGGCGTTTTCCGCGACCTGCGAGAAGAAAGCGCCGCTTACCTGACGGCGCTCAATTTTCCCGGCTACGCCATTGGCGGGCTGGCGGTGGGCGAAACAAAAGCCCAGATGCACCAGGTTTTAGAGTGGATGAATCCCGTTTTGCCCGCCGCCAAACCTCGCTACCTGATGGGCGTGGGCGCACCCGAGGACCTGGTCAACGGCGTCCTGCGCGGCGTGGACATCTTTGACTGCGTGCTGCCCACCCGCATTGCCCGCAACGGCGCCGCTCTGGTTCCTGGCGGGCGCATCAACTTACGCAATGCCCAATACAGCCGTGACCCCGCCCCTTTGCTGGCGGAGTGCGCCTGCTATGCCTGCGCCCACTTCAGCCGCGCCTACATACGCCATCTGGTACAGGCTAACGAAATCCTGGCGCACATTTTGCTGACCACGCACAACGTCCACTTCTTGCTCAACCTGATGGGCAACCTGCGCCAGGCCATTCTGGATGGCGCTGCCGCCGATTTTGCCGCCACGTTTCTGGCCCACTACCCTGCGCCAGAGCAGGCGGCGCCGGAGCAGGCAACAAAGGAATCTCTATGAATTGGCTAGAAGCCATACTGCTGGGTTTCGTGCAGGGAGCCACAGAGTTTCTGCCCATCTCCAGTTCCGGGCATTTGTTGTTGATCCCCAG
>JAGVTM010000381.1 GCA_019136785.1 Chloroflexota bacterium
TCCCGATCCCCCACGCTGACCAACACGCGGCCCTGCGCCCGCGCTGCCATGCCTTCGGTCAACCCTTTTTCGTGCGTATAAGCCACCAGATCGCCCCCCTGCCGTGCCAGGGCGCGCCAGCGGCTGGCGCCATGCTCCTCAGCCAATTGGTTGGCGTAGGAGGGCGCGCGCTCGGCGATTTTGTCTGGGTCTAGCTGGCGCTTAATCTTTTCGACCGCCTCCGCCGACCAGTAAAATTTGGTGGCGTGCATCAACAGCGAATAAACGCGCCGCGGCTGGTGCAGCGCCAACATCAAACCCAGATAACCGCCCAGACTGTAGCCAGCCACATGCGTCCCTTCCACGCCCAGATGATCCAGCAGACCAGCGATGTCTTGCACCATACGCTCTGGCAGCAAATGGGGCTGGCGATTCTCGGACAGACCATGACCGCGCAAGTCCATTAGAACCAGGCGGTATTTTCCAGCCAGCGCCGGCTGGAAATTGCGCCATTGCGTGCTGATCGCGCCTAGCAGGCCGGGCAGCAGCAGCAGGTAATCTCCGTCCGTTTGCTCTCCCACCAGTTCGTAATAGATGTTTGTGCCATCATCGGCGGTCCAAAAAGCCATAGTTCACCTCTGCAAATCGTAGGTAATAATTGTCCAGAAACAAGTTCGTAGTAACGGCTTTAGCCGTCCAAACCGCTAAAGCGGTTACTACGAACCCAAATCGCCAGGTTATTTACGGACAATTACTTAGCCCGCAAGAGGGCAAGTAGTTAAGGTTGGGCATCCTTGCCCAATTCTAGCAGTTGTGGGCAAGAGCCGGTTGGAAGCCGGCGCGCCGTTTCTCAAACAGCCACCACAAAGCCAATGGCATGCGTCTGCGTGTGCGACAGGCTGATGTCCCACTGCTGCCAGCCGCGCGCCTGCGCCAGTTCGGCGGCGGCGTTGTGCAGCATCAAGTGGGGCTTACCCCGCCCGTCGCAAACCACTTCAATATCCAGCCAGCGCACGTCTCCGATACCCGTTCCCAACGCTTTGGCGACCGCTTCCTTGATGGCAAAACGGCCTGCCAGACGGACAACATTGCCGGCACAGTACGCCTGTTCCTGCTCTGTAAACACGCGGTTGCTAAAGCGCGCGCCGTGCCGGCCCAACGCCTGGGCAATACGCGCCACCTCAATCATGTCCACACCCACAGCCAACATAGTTGCCTTCAATAATTCAAGCCAGCCAGGCCCTACGGCCCCGCCACTGCCACGGCAATCTCATCCGCGCTCAAATATTTCTGCGCTGCCGCCTGCACGCGCGCGGGCGTCACTTCGTTGACCATATCCGTATAGCGCAGCAGGTAATCCATGCCCAGACCATACAGTTCCATGTCGGTGATGATGCCTGCCAGACCGTCATTCGTCTCCAGGCTGACAGGCAGCGAGCCGGTCAGATACGCCTTGCTGTCTTCCAGTTCGTCCTCGGGCACCAGCTCGTCCTGCATACGCCGGATCTGCTGGCGGATACTGTCAATGGCTTGTTCCACCTTGTCGGGGGATACGCCTGTGCCGGCAATCCACGGAGACGGCCCTAGACTGCTGTGCAAACTGCTATAAACGTAATAAGCCAGTCCTTGCTCCTCGCGCACCGTCTTACCCAGCCGGCCATACATGCCAAAAACGCCTAATACCGTGTTCGCCAGGCGAATGTCCTGATAGTCCGGCGCAGAGCGGCGCGGGCCGGGCAGCCCCATCACAATATCAGATTGCGTTTTCTCAGCCATGCGCACATGCGTCCGCCGCAGTTCCGCCGGGCGCGGCGCATCTGGCACAGGCGGCAGAGTCGCCTGAGCGGGATGCATCCAGTCGCCCAGGACGCGCTGCACCTTCGCTGCCGCCTCATCCGCCTTGACTGCGCCCACCACAGTCACAATCATCTGGCGCGGCCCGTAATAGGCAGCGTGAAAAGCCGCCAGGTCTTCCCGTTTCAGACTGGTAATCGTTTCCGGCGTACCGGAAAGATAGCTGCCATAAGGATGGTCGCCATACAACAGGGCATGAAACGCCTTACTCGCCTGGCGGCGGGTATCGTTGGCCTGGATTTGCAGCCCCGTCAGGATTTCGCCGCGCACCTTTTCGATCTGCTCCGCCGGGAAGCTGGGATGGCGCAGCGCGTCAGCAGCCAACGTCAAGATCAGGTCTATGTCTTCGGCCAGGCTGCTGCCAGAAAAACCGGTAGTGTAGCGACCAGTGGAAAAGCCCAGTTCGGCGCCAACCGATTCCAACTCGTCGTAGATCGTCTCAAAGGATCGGCTGTGCGTGCCGCGCATCAGACTGTTAGCGGTAAAAGCAGCCAGCCCGGCCTGGGCGCGGCTCTCTCCCAACCCGCCAGCCCATACCAGGCCCTCTACTTCCACCGATTCAGCGGCAAAATTCTCAAAAGCCAGCACCACAATGCCATTGTCTAACTGGTAACGATGGATTGTCTCTGGGCCAGGATAGTTGTTAGCAGCCATGTAATCTCCTATGGAATAGTGGCAGTGGCGAGTGGTCAGTGGTCAGTGAAGCCACGCTCACGCCGCTCACAAAACCAATCTGCGCAAATCTGCGAAATCCTGATTATCTTCATTCCTCGCGGTGCGCCCGGCGCATGGGGAACTCCTACAAAATAGTGACCAGTGGCAGTGGTCAGTGGCCAGAAAAT
>JAGVTM010000473.1 GCA_019136785.1 Chloroflexota bacterium
ATCCCGCTATTACCGCCACCCCTTCGCCGCCAGCCACAGTCACGCCGCCGCCCACAATTTCCTGGCCTTTTGTGGCTTATTTTGCCCTCTTCCCGGCGCATCCGCTGCCGCCGCCTACGCCCACAGCCACACCCACTGTCACCCCGGCGCCTACAAACACGCCCGCGCCCACGCCCACACCCACCATTGACTTTAACGCCGTGCGCGCCCAACTACATGCGAATGGACACGACCTGGGCTTTGCCAAGATTGGTTTCCATGTGGCTCTAGGCGGCAACATGATTGGTATTTCTGATTGGATGCAGCGCCAGGACGCGGCAGGTGTGCCGTTTTTTCTGAAGAGCGCGGATAACTCTGGGCCGCTGGTGGAAGCGCAAGAGATTGCCCGCGCCAGCGGCGTGCCGCATACGCTGGTTTTCCGCCGCACGGGCCCCAACTATGACACGCCAGATTATACGCTGCCGCCAGCCCAGGCGGCTGAGGCGCATTGGCAGTTGCATATAGCCGCCTTCCCGCCTGAATTGGATCCGAGCCTGATATGGCTGGAGACCATCAACGAGGTGGATAAGAACCGTTCGGTCTGGCTGGCGGAATTTGCCCTGCGCACGGCGCAACTGGCGCTGGCGGATGGCTACCGCTGGGCGGCTTTTAGCTGGTCGTCGGGCGAACCAGAGATTGACGACTGGCAGTCGCCGGCGATGCTGCAATTTTTGCGGCTGGCGGGGCAGCATCCAGACCGGATTGCGATTGCTTTGCACGAGTACAGCTACACCATAGAGGATATTGGACACGATTACCCATTTAAGCTGGGACGTTTCCAACTGCTCTACCAGGTGTGCGACGAGCACGGCATTCCGCGGCCCACAGTGTTAATCACGGAGTGGGGCTGGACGTATGACAATGTGCCCGGCCCGGACGAAGCTATGCGGGATATTGCCTGGGCATCGGCGCTGTATGCGCCGTACCCGCAAGTGAAAGGGGCGGCGTTGTGGTATCTGGGTCCAGGCTACAATGAGATAGCCAACAAAGCGCACATCCTCATGAATCCCATGCGGGATTATGCCCTGGGTAACTATTTTGCCATTCCCCTGCCGCCGGCGCAGGCGCCAATCAATCCAGAGTTGTATCGCCCGTGACAAACAGGCAACAGGTAACGGAAAACAGGTATGTATAGAGTAGTTTGTATTTGCGCTTTTTTGCTTTTGAGTTTGGCGGTTGCTGCCTGTCAGGGCAGCGCGGGGGATGGGGCAGCGGCGACGGCGGAACCGTCCGCGACCTCCGAGATGGGGTTGGGGGCGGATCTGATGGCGCGGCATATGGCAAAGATTCCGGAAGAATATGCCGGCATTGCCAACCCCGTCCCCGCCAGCGAGGATTCCCTGCGCAAGGGGCAATCCCTGTTTGTCGTCAACTGTTCTCCCTGTCATGGGGACGCGGGTCTGGGCGATGGCGTTGCCAGTCCGGTGCTGACGCCGCAGCCCGCGCCCGTGGCTCTGACCAGCCGCATGATGGGCGACGATTACTTCTTCTGGCGCATCAGCGAAGGCGGCTTGATGCCGCCGTTCAACTCCGCCATGCCGTCCTGGAAAGCCGCCTTCTCTGCAGATGAAATCTGGGACTTGATTAACTACATTCATTCTCTGTCGGGCGCTCCGATGACGCCTGGCTAGTAGCCTGTCGGAGAACCATCAAAATGGGACGCTGATGACGCAGACTGCGTGATGCAGAAAGACGCGGATAAGGGCCGTGGCCGATTCAGTTGTGACGAATCCGTTCAATCTGCGCCTTGCCTTATCAGCGTCATCAGCGAGCTATTCAGTTATCCGACAGGCTGCCAGAGGAGAGGATAAGATGCTCAGAAAAACCTTCCTTCCGTTGTTATCCGTTGTTACTGGCGTTGAGTATGGTGGCGGGTGGGTGGGTTCTGTTGTCACGGTTAGCGCGCGCCGAGGAAGGCAGCCGCCATTACTTCCCCTTTTTTGCCGATGGCCGGCTGCCGCCGCCGCTGCCCCCGCCTGTGCCCTTGACCAGCACGCTGCCTCTGGACGTGCCTGCGCTCACCGCGGAACTGGCGGCGCAGGGACAGGCGTTGGGCTTGAACAAGATCGGTTTTCACGCGGGCCCGCCGGGAAATTTGACGGGATTGGAAGCGTGGATGGCGGCGTTGGATGATGCCGGCATTCCCTTCTTCCTCAAAAGCGTGGACTATGCCGATCCCCTCGTCGCCGCCCAATCGCTGGCGCAAACCAGCGGCATCTCCCATACCCTCGTCTTCCGCAAAACTGGCGTCAGTTACGATCTCCCCAACTACAATTTGCCCCCGGTTGAGGCGGCGCAGCAACACTGGCTGCATCACAAACTGGCCTTCCCGGCGGCGCTCGATCCCAGTCTGGTTTGGGTAGAGACGGTGAATGAAGTAGACAAAAATCGCGCGGAATGGCTGGCAGAGTTTGCCCTGGAAACGGCGCAACTGGCTCTGGCTGATGGTTCCCGTTGGGCTGCCTTTGGCTGGTCGTCTGGCGAACCAGAGCCAGAACATTGGGAATCCCCGGCCATGCTCGACTTTTTGCAGTTGGCGGCGGCGCATCCTGACCGGATCGCCATTGCTCTGCATGAATACAGCTACGACACAGACGATATTGCCAATATTTATCCCTATCTGGTGGGCCGTTTCCAGGCATTGTTCCAGGTTTGCGACCGTCATGGCATCCCGCGCCCAACGGTACTGATCACCGAATGGGGATGGGAGTATCAGGACGTGCCCCCTGTGGCAGAAGCCATGGACGACATAGCCTGGGCTGCCTGGCTCTATGCCGCCTACCCACAAGTGCGCGGCGCAGCCATCTGGTATCTGGGCTACGGCTACAGCGGCATCGCGGATCAGGCGCAGCGGCTAATCGCGCCCCTGGCCGAATACAGCCTGCACCATTATTTCAGCCTGACGCCCGGCTTCGGCGCGGTAGACCCAGCGTTGTTTGCCCCAACACAGCCATAGCTGGAGGTGCGATGTAACTCGGCTGACAGGGAAAGGGGGTGGGGGCTACCCTCACACTGGTTTCCACCACCGCCTGATGGGACAAACCCATTCAAATTGAACATTGCCAGGCAGAGTGGTTGCACCTGGATAGATAATCGTTCACTTCCCCCGTAGGTTGAGCCTGTCGAGACAGGTTCCCTTCGACAGGCTCAGAGAGCGCTTGAGAGGCTCAGGGAGCGAGGAGGGAGTGGTTATCTGGATAGTTATAGAAAAACAAGTAAAATACGGTAGCTTTGCCAGACAATCAGACAAAGGACGTATCAATGACCCAAAACGACAATGGCCTCCGCTATCTGGGGGCGGCGCCAGCCTATAGCTGGCACGGCGCGCCAACTGCTATTACTTTTGACCCCGTGAGCATCAAGACGGTGTTGTTAAATCTGGATTACCCTTGTTACCTGGTGCGCGACCAGTATGGACGGGTGGGCGTGACGTATGAGGGTTATTTTCAGCCGGCGACGGCGGGCGCCTCAGCCGTGGAGGGATTGGCGGCGTTGACACCTATGCCCGTTTACCAACTAGGCGACCCCATGTTCCGCGCCTTTCATCAAGTTTATTATGCCTATGCCACGGGGGCGATGGCTAATGGCATTGCTACTGCCGATCTGGTTATTGCCATGGGGCAGGCAGGTTTTCTAAGCTCCTTTGGGGCGGCTGGCTTGATGCCTGACCGCCTGGAGACGGCTATCCACAAAGTGCAACAGGCTTTGCCGCAAGGCCCCTACGCCTTTAACTTGATCCACAGCCCGCAAGAAGAGATGTTTGAACGAGCGGCAGTGGATTTGTATTTGCGATACAACGTGACCACGGTAGAAGCCTCAGCGTTTATGGACCTGACGCCAGCTGTGGTGCATTATCGGGTGGCGGGCCTGGGCGTATCCCCAGAGGGGTATATCCAGGTGCGGAACAAGGTAATTGCCAAACTGTCGCGGCGGGAAGTGGCGGAAAAATTCCTGAAGCCGGCCCCGGCGCGCTTGCTTAACCAGCTTGTGTCAGAGGGTAAGCTGACCTCCCAACAAGCAGCCCTGGCAGAACACGTGCCTATGGCTGATGACATTACCGTGGAAGCAGATTCGGGCGGGCACACAGATAACCAATCACTGGTTTGTCTGTTTCCCTCGATTGTGCTGCTGCGGGATGAATTGCAGAGCCAGTCCAGCTACCAGACGCGCATTGGCGCGGCAGGGGGCATTGGCACGCCAACGGCGGCTCTGGCAGCCTTCATGATGGGCGCTTCCTACGTGGTGACGGGTTCTATCAATCAAAGTTGCGTGGAAGCGGGCGTCTCGGCGCACACCAAAGGGTTGCTGGCGCAGGCGGCTGTGCCCGACGTGGCTATGGCGCCGGCGGCGGATATGTTTGAGATGGGCGTGCAGGTGCAGGTACTCAAGAAAGGCACCTTTTTCCCCATGCGGGCGCAGAAGCTGTACACAACTTACCGCGCTTATAACAGCATTGAAGAAATTCCCGCGGCAGAGCGGCAGCAGTTGGAAACG